>JAICRD010000054.1 GCA_025937535.1 Chloroflexota bacterium
CGCCCACGCCCACACCCACGCCGACGCCCACGCCCACACCCACGCCGACGCCCACGCCGACGCCGACGCCGACACCGACACCGACACCGACTTCGGATGTGGAGCAGGTTCAGTCGCGCATCGTGACGCCGACGCCGAACCCGGTCGCAAGCACCGCGCCCGACGCGCAGATCCCGCCCGCGACGCCGCGGGTCGAGCCGTCGGGGAGCCCGGCGGCTGCGTCGCCGGCGGAGGAGCCGGAGCTGCTCATCGTCCCGCGCCCGGATCCGCCAGAGCCGCCGACGGCTGCGCCGATCGAGCCGGATGGGGCCGCGCCGGATCCCGCGCCCGAACCGGCCCCCGCGCCACGGAGCGCCATGGTGCCCAACGAGCCATCGGGTCCGGCGGCGGTTGTCGGTCAGGTCGTCGGAGCGGCGGTCGAGCAGGTGGTTCGTGCCGTGCGGCCCGAGGCCGCGGTCGCCGTCGCGGCGGAGTTCACCTTCCCATTGGCATTGGCGCTCGCCGTGCTCGCCTATCTGGTGATCCAGGGACAGTTCGACCGACGCGACCCGAAGCTTCGCGTGGCGCCGCAAAACGTGATCGAAACACTCGTGACCTTCAAGACCGAGGAGGAGCTGTGATCGCCCAGCGTGCGCACCACAACCGTGCCGACGACTACACCGCGCTGAGCGACCGGATGGGCCACCTGCTCGTCCTGCGCGTGGCGATGGCGGCGCTGACCGTTCTGTGGGCCGCGCTTCGACCGGAGACCCTCGGAAGCTCGCTCGTCCAACTGGGTGCCATGACGGGCGCGTACGTCGCCATCTCGGCGGTGGGCGAGCTCACGCGCAGCCGGGCCCGGCGCCTCAGCTTCGGGATCATGAGCGGGCTGCTCATCGTCGACGGCCTGTTCCTCGCCTACGCGATGTACATCACCGGCGCGACCGGGAGCCCGCTCCGCTTCCTCATCTACCTCCATCTCGTGGCGGTGTCGTTGCTGGCGTCGTACCGGACGGGGCTGAAGATCGCGCTGTGGCACTCGCTGCTGCTGTTCGTCGTGCTCTACGCCCAGGCGGCCGCGCTCCTTCCTCCGGTGGACGTGATCCCCGGTCGCGCCATCGACTTCGATCGGATGCCCGTCCTCAACGTCACCTCGTTCTGGCTGTTCGCGCTTGCCACCTCGATCTTCTCGGCCATGAACGAGCGCGAGCTGCGCCAGCGTCGCGCGGACCTGCAGTCGCTCGTCGACGTCGGGGCGCGGCTGGACGACGTGGTCGACCCGGTCATCCAGGCGCGGGTGGTGCTCGACGGCCTGTCGGAGCGCTTCGGCTTCACCCGCGGGATGGTCATCGGCGCGGCCGACGGGAAGCTCATCGTGCTCGCCTCGCGCGGGACGGAGGACTGGTCAGGCACGGTCCCGGCCGATGCGGTCATCCGCAAGGCCTGGGATCGGCGTGAGTTGCTGCCGGTCAAGCGCATCGATCCCAATGCGAATCCACTCCTGGCGGCCACGATGCCCGACGCGCGAAACCTCCTCGTCTCGCCGATGGTGGCCGACGGCCGCCCCGTTGGCGCCATCGTCGTCGAGCACCGCTCGCGAACGGTCTTCGGCATCGAGCGCCGGATCGCATCGGTCCTGGGACAGTTCTCGGCGGTTGCGGCGCTCAACCTGCGCAACGCCGTCCTGCTGCGGCACGTGCAGGATCTCGCCGAGCGCGACTCGCTGACCGGCGCGGCCAACCGGCGTATGTTCCAGCTCACGCTGGAGCGGACGCTCGGCACCGACGCCGCCACGAAGGCCGATCAGACGACGGCCGTCCTCTTCATCGACCTCGACGACTTCAAGGTCATCAACGACTCGCTGGGCCATGCCGCCGGCGACAGCCTGCTCATCGCCGTCACCGAGCGCATCAGCGGCCTCGTCCGCAAGGGAGACCTCGTGGCACGGCTGGGTGGCGACGAATTCGCGATCCTGACCGATGACGAGCCCGACCTTCGACGGGCGCGATCGATGGCCGAGCGACTCGTGCGCGACCTGCGCGTGCCGTACGTCATCGGCGAGCAGACGATCACGGTCAGCGCCAGCATCGGCATCGCCAGCGCCGGCGAGGCGGGACGCGACGCGGCCGAGATCGTTCGCAATGCCGACGTGGCGATGTACATGGCCAAGGCCAACGGCAAGTCCGGGTTCGCCGTGTTCGACCCGGGCATGCACGCCTCGATCCGCGCGCGTCACGAGCTCGGGTCCGAGCTCCAGAAGGCGGTCGACCTGGGCCAGCTCCGGCTCGTCTACCAGCCGATCGTGTCGCTCGAGTCTGGACGCATCTCGGGGCTGGAGGCGCTCGTGCGGTGGCAGCATCCGGCTCGCGGTTTGGTCGCACCGGGCGAGTTCATCGAGATCGCCGAGGAGAACGGCGCGATCCTGCCCATCGGCCGGTGGGTGCTGCGGGAGGCCTGCGAACGAGTCGTGGCGTGGCAGAAGGCCGGATCGGTCCCATCGTCGCTGTTCATGAGCGTCAACGTCTCGGCGCGCGAGATTCAGCAGCCCGGCTTCGTCGGCGCCGTCGAGGAGGCGCTTGCGTGGGCAGGGCTGGATGCCAACCGCCTCATCATCGAGATCACCGAGACGGCCCTCATCAAGGCGACATCGCCAACGGTCATGACCCTCGAGGCGCTGCGCGCGCTCGGCGTGCGCGTCGTGATCGACGACTTCGGGACCGGCTACTTCTCGCTCAGCCACCTCCGCCAGTTCCCGGTCGACGCCCTCAAGATCGCCAGTGAGTTCGTGCAGGTCGCCGAGGGTGACTCGCGATCCGCGGCGCTGGCGGGTGCGATCGTGGCGTTGGGCGGCTCGCTCGACATCGCAACAGTCGCAGAGGGCATCGAGACCAAGGAGCACGCTGAGCGCATGCGGGCCCTGGGCTGCACCTACGGACAGGGGTTCTACTTCGCGAAGCCGATCAGCGCGACCGAGATCGAGGCCGGCGTGCCGGGCCTGGCCGACGGTCGTCGCTGGGATGGCGCCGCGGAGGCAGCGCCGCGCCGGCGCAAGCCGCTGCGCGCCCTGAGCGGGGAGCAGCCGAGCGCCGCCTGAGCCGCGGCGCGCCCGCATCCATGCCCGGCCGGCGGCTGCCGCCGGCCGGGCTCCCGCCATGCGGCATCGGCTAGCATCGGTGCTCCATGAGCACCAGCGGCCTGCCCTCGCCCGACGACGACTTCCCGGCCTGGTACGTCGAGGTCGTCAGGCGCGCCGAGCTGGCCGAGCATGGCCCGTCGCGTGGGTCGATGATCATCCGCCCCCACGGCTACGCCATCTGGGAGCTGACCCAGCGCGCGCTCGACGACCGCTTCAAAGCGACCGGCCACGAGAACCTGTACTTCCCGCTCCTGATCCCGATGGGCCTCCTCTCGAAGGAGGCCGATCACGTCGAGGGCTTCGAACCGCAGGTGGCGGTCGTGACTCGCGGCGGCGGCGAGGAGCTGGAGGAGCCGCTCGCCATCCGACCGTCGTCGGAGTCGATCATCTGGAACACCTATCGGCGCTGGGTGCAGAGCTACCGGGATCTGCCACTGCTGTACAACCAATGGGCCAACGTCATGCGCTGGGAGCTCCGGCCGCGGCTCTTCCTGCGCACGACCGAGTTCCTGTGGCAGGAGGGCCACACCGCGCACGCCACCAGTGACGAGGCGATGGCCGAAGCGCTGCGCATGCTCGACGTCTACCGCCAGGTGGCGGAGGACGTGCTCGCCATCCCGGTCTTTCCGGGCCGCAAGTCGCCCGGCGAGCGCTTCCCGGGCGCGGTCGAGACGTTCACGATCGAGGGCCTGATGCGCGACGCCAAGGCGCTCCAATGCGGCACGAGCCACTTCCTCGGCCAGAACTTCGGCCGCGCCTACGACGTCACCTTCCTCGATGCCGATGGGCACCAGGAGCACGCCTGGGGCACCTCGTGGGGCTTCAGCACCCGGATGGTCGGGGCCACGATCATGGCGCACGGCGACGCGGCCGGGCTGCGCCTGCCGCCGGCGGTGGCGCCGATCCAGGTGGTGATCGTGCCGATCTATCGGTCCGACGACGAGCGAGCGTCGGTCCTCGCCACTGCCGACGGCCTCCGCGCCGACCTGGCCACGGCCGGCATTCGGGTCCGCCTCGACGACCGCGACCAGCATCGGCCCGGCTACAAGTTCGCCGAGTGGGAGCTGAAGGGCGTGCCGGTGCGCGTCGAGCTCGGCCCTCGGGACGTTGCAGCCGGGCGGGCGGTGCTCGTCAGCCGGCTCGGCGGCGACAGGGAGGAGGTTGCACTGGCCGACGTCGCGACCGGCATGGTCGGTCGGCTTGCGGACATCCAGGCCGCACTGTTCGCCGATGCGATCGCCTTCCGAAATGCGAACTCGCACCAGATCACCTCGTTCGACGCCTTCGCCACGGGGCTCGACGAGGGCGGCGGCTTCTGGACGGGTGCCTGGTGCGGCAACGAGGAGTGCGAGGCGGAGATCAGCGCCAGGACGAAGGCGACCATTCGCTTCCTCCCGATCGAGCCACGCGAGCCCGGCTCGGCGTGCATGCACTGCGGGCGGCCGGGCGTCGATACCGCCACGTGGGCTCGGGCGTACTGATGGCTGAGCCGCATATCGTCTCAGTGGATGAGATCCGCGAGGCCGCCGAGCGCATCCGCGGCGTCGCGACCAGAACGCCGCTGCTGCGCTGGGACGACACGACGTGGCTCAAGCCGGAGTCGCTCCAGCCCATCGGCGCCTTCAAGATGCGCGGCGCCTACAACAAGATCGCCTCGCTCTCCGAGGCAGAACGAGCGCGCGGCGTGGTGACCTACTCGTCCGGCAACCACGCCCAGGCGGTGGCCCGCGCGGCCAGGCTGCTCGGCGCGACGGCCGTCATCTGCATGCCGCGCGACGCGCCGCGCATCAAGATCGAGGGCGTCGAGCGCGATGGCGCCGAGATCCAGTTCACGGGCATGGACTCCGAGGAGCGCCACGCCCTCGCGCTGCGGCTGGTCGAGGAGCGCGGTCTCGTCATGGTCGAGCCGTACGATGACCCGGCCATCATCGCCGGCCAGGGCACGTGCGGCCTCGAGATCGTCGAGGATCTGCCCGAGGTGACGTCGGTCGTCGTGCCGGTGTCCGGTGGCGGGCTCTCATCCGGGGTGGCGACGGCGGTCAAGGCGTTGGCGCCGTCCGCGCGGGTCATCGGCGTCGAGCCGGAGCTTGCCGCCGATGCAAAGGAGTCGCTCGAGTCCGGCCGGCTGGTGACCTGGACGGCGGAGCAGACCGGCCGAACCATGGCCGATGGGCTGCGCACGAACTCGCTGGGGCCGCTCCCCTTCGAGCACCTGCGTCGGTTCATGGACGAGATCGTGACGGTCAGCGAGGAGCAGATGGCCGATGCGATCCGTCAGCTCGCCCGCCGGGCACGTTTGGTGGTCGAGCCCTCGGGCGCCGCGAGCATGGCCGCGCACCTGTCAGGCGCCGCGGCCCGGACGGATGCCGATGACGCGCGGGTGATCGTCATCAGCGGCGGAAACATCGATCCCGAGCTGTTCCAGCGCCTGCTCGCCGGCTGACGCCAGCGCCTGGCTCAGCCTGCTGTGAGGATGCTCACCGCCCGGTCCAGTTGCGGATCGGCCGCCGAGGTCGGGTCGGCCGGCGCTGCAACCACGACGTCGGGTTGCACGCCGTGGGGCGCCACGGAGTTGTGATCGGGCGTGAACCATCGGTCCGTCGTGAGCCGCAAACCGCCACCGTTGGGCAGGCTGTTCCAGATCTGGACGGTGTTCTTGCCGAACGTCGGCTCACCGACGATGGTCGCCCGACCGTGCTCCTGCAGCGCCGCGGCCACGATCTCCGAGGCTGAGGCCGAGCCACCGTCCACGAGCACGACCACCGGCACCTGGCCCGACTGAAGGATGCCGCTCTCGGAGCGCCACTCCTGGACGTTTCCGCCCGACTCGACGGTGAACAGCAGCTCTCCACTGGCGACGAACTCCGATCCGATGCCCTGGGCGGCGACGATGTACCCGCCGGGGTTCCCGCGCAGGTCGAACACGACGCTATCGGCGCCCTGGTCCAGCAGCGACTGGAGCGCGTCGCGGAACAGGCCCGGCGCGCGATCGGTGAAGGACGTCAGGCGGATGTAGCCGATGCCGTCATCGAGCAGCTCGGCGCTGACCTCCTGGAGGTCGATGACGGCGCGGGTGATCGTGATATCGAGCCGCTCGTCGCCGCGCTCGACGGTGAGCGTCACGTCCGTCCCGGCCTCGCCGCGGACCTCGAAGACGAGCGAGTTGACCGACTCGCCGGCCGTCGACTGGCCGTCGATGGCCAGGATGCGGTCACCGGCGCGGAGCCCTGCCTCCTCGGCCGGCGAGCCGTCCAGCGGGCTCACCACCACCATCGCGCAGGTGGCCGTGACCACCGTGCAGGAGGCGAGGTCCTCCGGGTCGACGGTGTTCTCCATGCCGACCTCGGCGCCGATGCCGCTGAACTCGCCGGACAGATCGTCGAGCGCCTGGCCGTACTGGCTGGGTGGCAGATAGCCCGAGTAGGGATCCTCGAGGCCGTACTCGATCATGCCGCGCACCGCGCCGTCGACCAGCTGCTCGTCGGTCACCTCGTCGACGTAGTCGCCCTTGATCTGCGCGTACGTCTCGCACAGGACCGCGAACGCTTCGGACGGCTCGGCGCACGAGACCGTCTCCAGCACCGGCGTCGGGCCGGGGGTCTCGGCCGACGACGGGACGGCGACCGACGGTTCGGCACTCGGCGTCGGCGACGCGTCGGCCGTGGCGGCACCACCACCCACGGCGAGCCCGGCCACGAAGGTCGCCGCACCGAACAGCAGCAGGACGACGAGGAGGATGGCCGCGCTGGCGGCCGCCGGTCGACGCGAGGGCACGATGGCGGTCATGGGACGCGCATTCTCGCGCGAATCGGGTCGGGCCGCTCGACCGGCGTCAGCCGCGAACCGCGCGGAGGCCGAGGAAGATGGGGAATTCGGCGTTGGCGCGCGCATCGCCGCCCGCAGCCTTCCCGGGCCGCCGATCGGGCGGCAGGTCGGGAATCTCGAGCATGGCATCGGTCGCGAAGCCGATCTCGGCGAGGGCGTTGACATAGGTGCTGATCGGCCGATGGAACGAGCGCGTCGGCAGCCCGCCGCCGAGCGACTTCATCGGCACGGCCATCTCACCGAGATACGCATCGATGCGCCGATAGGTGAGGTTGCGACCCGCGTCGAACCCCCAGCCGGAGTGACGCGGTTGGCGAAACGCCGGATGCGTCATGAGCAGCACCACTCGAGCGGCCGGCCGCAGCGCCCAGTCGAGGGAGTGCATCACGTCGTCGAGGGGATCCATGTCCTGGAGCGACAGCATGAAGACGGCTGCGTCGAATGCGGCCTCGCCCAGTCCCACGACCGCCATCAATCGGCGGGCGTCGCCGGCCAGGAAGTGGGCGCCCCGCAGCCGCGCGTGCCGTCGCTTGGCGGCGGCGATCAGCTTGGCCGATGCGTCGACCACCGTGACCGACGCGCCTGCGTCGACCAGGTATGGCGCCAGCACGCCCTGCCCGCCACCGACGTCCAGGATCTCCTCGCCAGGCCGCGGCTGGAGCAGGTCCATGACGGCCGGGATGGCCAGCTGACGGTGATAGGCCGATCCGCGATCCCCCACCCAGCCGTCGTACCAGGTCGCAACGCGCTCCCAGCTCGTCTCGCGAGGGTGGCCAGCATCCGGGCGTCGCCCGCCCATCAGCGCCAGCCGAGCTCCGGGGCGACGTACGTGAGGATGCTCTCGACGGCGTGTGCGTTGTAGTCGACGCCCAGCTGGTTGGGGACGGTGAGGAGAAGCGTATCGGCGGCCTCGATGGCCGTGTCGCCGGCCAGCTCCTCGACCAGCTTGTCGGGCTCCGCGGCATAGGAGCGTCCGAAGACGGCCCGCGTCTTCTCGTCGATCTGGCCGATCTGGTCGTGGTCCTGCTGGCCGCGGCCGAAGTACGCGCGGTCGCGGTCGTCGACGATCGCGAAGATGCTGCGGCTGACCGAGACGCGCGGCTCGCGCTCGTGCCCGGCTGACGTCCACGCCTCACGGAAGGCGTCAATCTGACGCCGCTGCTGGACGTGGAGCGGCTCGCCGCTCTCGTCGAACACGAGGGTCGAGCTCATGAGGTTCATCCCGGCCTGGGCGGCCCACACGGCGGTTGCGGTCGAGCCGGCGCCCCACCAGATCCGCTCGCGGAGCCCGGGCGAATGCGGCTCCAGGCGCAGCAGGCCGGGCGGGTTCGGGAACATCGGCCGCGGGTTGGGCTGTGCGAAGCCCTCGCCCTTCAGCAGCTCGAGGAAGGCCTGCGCGTGGCGGCGAGCCATGTCCGCATCGGTCTCGCCCTCGGCCGGGACATACCCGAAGTGGCGGTAGCCGTCGATGACCTGCTCCGGCGAACCCCGGCTGATGCCGAGCTGGAGGCGGCCACCGGCGATGATGTCGGCCGCCCCGGCATCCTCGGCCATGTAGAACGGGTTCTCGTAGCGCATGTCGATGACGCCGGTACCGATCTCGATCCGGCTCGTCCGCGCGCCGATGGCGGCCAGCAGCGGGAACGGCGACCCGAGCTGCTGCGCGAAGTGATGGACGCGGAAGTAGGCGCCGTCAGCGCCGAGCTCCTCGACGGCGACCGACAGCTCGATGGATTGAAGGAGCGCATCGGACGCGGATCGAACCTGCGAGTACGGCGACCCGGACCAGTGACCGAACGACAGGAATCCGATGCGCTTCACGCACCGATTCTACGTGGCCGCCAGCAGCGGGCCTCATTCCTCGAAGACGGCGACCGCGGGGCGGCGTCGCGTTCCGCTGAGCACGACCGCCGCGACGATCGCAACGGCGATGCCGGCAGCGCCGATGATGCCGAACCCCCACGCGAAGCCATGGGCATCGGCGACGCTGCCGGTGAGGATCGGCCCGATCGCCAGGCCCGTCGACAGCGCGGTGCCATAGCCGCCCAGGCCGGTCGCGCGCAGGGCCGGCTGCGCGACCTCGGTGATGGTGACCTGCACGAGCATCAGCGTGGAGGCGAGGAGCAGGATGCCGATGACCAGGATCGCAACCAGCGCCGGAATGGCCGACTGGAACCCGAGGGTCATGATGAGCGCGCCGTACCCGGCGGCCGTGATCGCGGCGACGATCGGCGGCAGGTGGCTGCGGTCGATCAGCCGGCCGAGTGGCACGCGCGACGCGCCGTTGGCCAGCGACTGGCTGGCCAGGATCAGCCCGATCGTCCCGGCGCCGAGGCCGATCCCCGTTCCGAACAGGGGGAACAGGCCGCTGACCGACCCCCACGGTATGCCGATGGCCAGGGCCGCGATCCACGAGCCGACGATCGCTCGCTGCCGACCGACCTCGCCGACCATCGCCGGCAGCCGCCTGAGCCGCAGGCGCTGGCTCACCCCGCCGGGCAGGAACGACGCCGCAAGCGCGGCCGCGAGGCCGATCCCCGTCGCGACGACGAAGACGGGTGCGGGCCCGCCCCAATCCCAGACCAGGCCGCCGATGGCCGGTCCGAACGCGACGCCGGTATGGGTGAAGAGCGTGAGCCAGCCGAACGCGCTGCCGCGGGCCTCCGGGCGTGCCTGTTCGGCGACGTACGCGCTGGTGCCGGGCAGGAAGAAGGCGGCTGCCGTGCCCGAGGCGACGGCCCAGGCGTAATACGGCAGCGTCGTGCCCGCCGCGACGGCAAGGAGCGGGACCAGGTTGACGAGGGCGTTGACGAAGGTCGCGATGAGGAGGACGCGACGCGTGCCCCAGGCATCGGTGATCGCGCCGACCGGCAGTTGCAGGAACGCCTGGAGCCCGGCACGGATGGCCGCCAGCAGGCCGGCCTCGGCCGCCGTCCCGCCCAGCGCGACCACGTGGAGCGGCATGGCGATGAACGCGGCCCAGGTCCCCACCCAGAACGCGAAGGTCGCCAGGTACGCCGGCCAGAGTGGCGGACGGCGCTCGGTCACGCCCCGCGCAGGGCGCCGAGGAAGGCCACGGCGTTCGCCCCCAGCGCCTCGACGGCGTAGCCGCCCTCCTGGAGCGCGACGACCGGCATGCCGAGCGACGCGATCGCAGAGCCGATGCGCGCATAGTCGTCGGTCTGCAGCGCCAGGTTGCAGATCGGGTCGGCGTGGTAGGTGTCGAAGCCGAGCGACACGACCAGGGGCGCATCGGCGTCGAATGCCCGGATGGCGTCGAGCGCCTCATCCAGCGCGGCGAGGTAGCCGTCGCCGTCGGTGGCGGGCGCGAGCGGCAGGTTGAGCGTGGCGCCCTCGCCGTCGCCAGCGCCGCGTTCCGTCGCGTGGCCGCTGAAGTATGGATAGATGCCCCGGGGATCGCCGTGCAGGCTGGCGTACATCACGTCGCCGCGCTCCCAGAAGATCTGCTGCGTGCCGTTGCCGTGATGGAAGTCGATGTCCAGGATCGCGACCCGCTGCGCGCCTCGCGTGACCAGCGACTCGGCCACGATGGCGGCGTTGTTGAAGTAGCAGTAGCCGCCGATGAGGTTGCGTCCCGCATGATGGCCGGGCGGCCGGCACAGCCCGTAGGCGAGTGGCTCGCCATTCAGCACCCGATCGAGCGCGGTGAGCGCGATGTCCACGGCCGCCCGGGCGGCCGTTGCCGTGCCGGCCACGATCGGCGTGGCGGTGTCGAAGCAGTAGGCGCCGAGGCGGTCGCGACGGTTGGCGGGGAGCTGCTCGAGCGACATCCGACCGGCATACGCGCGCAGCAGGAAGGTGTCCGGCAGGAGCGCGCGGGAGGCGTCGTGGCCCGCGGCAACCGCATCGGTCCACACGTGCTCGACCAGGTCGATCATCTCCAGCTCGTGCACCGCCGCGATCGGGTCGGGGCCATGATCGACCGGCGCCACGAGCTCGTGGGAGCCGGTCGCCAGCAGCGCATCGCGAATGGCCGTCGCCCGCGCCGGGGACTCGAAGCACGGCTCCGGCCGGCCGCCGACCAGCTCGATCAGGCCGTCGTGGGCGAGGTGGTGGTCCGAGGCGACAAGCGGCGTGCGCGCTGGCATCGTGGCGAACCATACGCGAGGTGACGCCTGGAAGCAGGCGGCGGGAGCGC
>JAICRD010000042.1 GCA_025937535.1 Chloroflexota bacterium
CGTGGTGGAACGCCTGCTGGCCGATGACGCCTTTCGGCAACCCACCCGCCACGACGCGCTGCTCGACCCGAACGACGCTCGGCTTCATCGGCTGCGCCAATGCCGGCCTACGGCGCAACCAGGTCCTCGTAGGCATCCGGGCGCCGATCGCGGAAGAACTGCCACGTCTGGCGCACCTCCTCGATCTTGTCGAGATCGAGGTCGCGCACGATCAGCTCCTCGTCCTGCGGACTGCCGACATCGCCGACGAACTGTCCACGCGGATCGACGAAATAGGACTGGCCGTAGAAGTCGTCGTCGCCCAGCGGCTCGATCCCGACGCGGTTGATCGTGCCGACGTAGTAGCCATTGGCCAGTGCGTGCGACACCTGCTCGACGCGCCAGAGGTACTCGCTCAAGCCGCGCGAGGTGGCCGAGGGAATGAACACCATCTCGGCGCCGTTCAGCCCCAAAGCCCGCGCGCCCTCGGGGAAGTGGCGGTCGTAGCAGATGTAGACCCCGACCTTGCCGACGGCGGTGTCGAAGACGGGGTACCCGAGGTTGCCCGGGCGGAAGTAGTACTTCTCCCAGAAGCCCTTGACGTGCGGGATGTGGGTCTTGCGGTACTTGCCCAGGTAGGTGCCATCGGCGTCGATGACCGCGGCCGTGTTGTAGTAGATGCCGCTGGTCTGCTCGTCCTCCTCGTACATCGGCACGATGAGGACCATGCCGGTCTCCTTGGCCAGCGCCTGCATGCGTTCGGTGGTGGGGCCGCCGGGGATCTTCTCGGTGTAGCTGTAGTACTGCGGATCCTGCACCTGGCAGAAGTAGGGTCCGTAGAACAGCTCCTGGAAGCACATGACCTTCGCGCCCTGGGCAGCCGCCTCGCGCGCGTACTTCTCGTGCTTCTGGATCATCGACTCCTTGTCGCCGGTCCACTCCGCCTGGAGCAGCGCCGCGCGGACGATTCGCGCCATCGGTATGGGGTCCTCCTGGTCGACTGTCACTCGGGCGCCGAGAAGCCGGCGCGCTCAACGAACTGAGGAAGCCGATACACATTACACCCGCTCCCGGCAAGGGCCGCTAGGCTGGAGGCCGCATGAACCTCATCGACCTGCTGGTCCTCCTGCTCTTCGTGGTCGGCCTCGTCGCCGGAGCGCGCGCCGGGTTCCTCGGTCCGGTGCTCGGCCTCATCGGCGCGGTCGGTGGCTTCGCGCTGGCACTGGTTGCCGCATCGGTATTCCAGGAGCAGCTCGTCGCGATCGAGCAGCCGATGCGGGCGCTCGTCACGGTCCTCGGCATCGGTGCCTTCGTGCTCACCGGCGAGGCAACCGGCGCGGCGATCGGCACGACCATGAGCCGCGGCATCGAGTTCAGCCCGCTGCGGCCCTTCGATGCCGTCGGCGGTGCGGTCGTCGGCGTCGCGCACGTCGTGCTGCTGGTGTGGGTCCTGTCCGGCATGCTCGCGAGCGGCATGGCGCCGTCGATCGCCGCCGCCGCTCACGACTCGGTGGCGGTACGGATCGCGACCGAGCGCCTTCCCGCCCCGACGACCATCGCCGGGCGCCTCGTCGCCCTGCTCGGCACGACCGATCTGCCGCCGCTCTTCGCCGGCATCGAGCCGCCGCCGGCGTCTCCGGTGGCGCTGCCCTCCGACGCCGAGACGAGCGCCCTCGCCGAATCGGCTCTCGGCAGCACCGCACGCGTCACGAGCAGCGGCTGCGGAGCCGGGCTGTCGGTGGGGAGCGGATTCTTCGTGTCGCGGACGCACGTCGTCACCAATGCCCACGTCGTCGCCGGCAGCAGCAATACGATGGTCACCATCGGTGGAACGGCGCACAACGCCACCGTCGTCGCCTACGACAGCGCCGGCGACCTCGCGCTGCTGTACGTTCCGGGCGCCAGCGCACTACCGCTGAGCCTCAGCACCGAGGCGCCGGTGCGCGGGACCACTGCCGCGGCACTCGGTTATCCGGGCGGCGGCCCGCTCACGGTCACGGCGGCCGGCGTGACAGCCACGCACGACATCTTCGGACCCGACATCTACGGCGCGGGCCAGCACAGCCGCAACGTGGTCGAGCTGCGCGCCGAGATCCGGCGCGGGAACTCCGGCGGGCCGCTGGTCATCGCCCCCGGCGTCGTGGGTGGCGTGGTCTTCGGCGCGTCGCGGGCCTCGCCGGAGGTGGGTTACGCCATCGGCTCCGACGAGGCGGTCGAGCGGATCGGTCCTTACATCGGTGCGACCGCGGCGGTCGGTACCGGAGCCTGCCTGTAGGCGATAGAGTCGGGCCGATGTCGAAGCCGGAGGCGAGGTAGGTGGCCTGGGAGCGACGCGCCAAGATCGCCTTCATCGGCTCGCACTCGGTCCGCAAGTCGAACGCGGTGCACGCCTTCGCATCGACCGTCGGGCGGGCCGGGCGCTCGGTCGAGGTCGGGCGCGAAGTCGTGCGCTTCAACCCGCTCGGGCTGAACGAGGGCGCCACCGCGGAGGCACAGCTGTGGGTCCTCATGGCGCAGGTGCAGCAGGAGCTCGAGCTGGGCACCCGTGCCGAGATCCTCGTCACCGACCGCTCGGTCGTCGACAACTTCGCGTACTACCTGCGAGCGACGGGCGGCGACGATCCGTTCGCCGTCGAGCCGCTCATTCGCGCATGGGCGACCTCCTACGACCTCTCCGTTCGCCTCCTGCCCGATGTCGGTCTGCTGGCCGATGGCGTGCGCTCCGTCAACGACGCGTTTCGCGATGAGATCGAGTCGATCCTGGACCGCATCCTTCCCGGCTACCTGCCCTCGGACCGATACCTCACGGTCCCCGCAAGCGCCGTGACCGCCGACTTCGACTGGTGGGCGATCGGCGAACGCCTGGCGGCGATCGTGGGCGAGCCGCTCATCGAGGGCCAGGTCTCGGCAGCGCTGCAGTAGGGACGCCTTCGGACCAACTCGTGACGGAGCTCAGCCCGGAACGAGCGTGTTCGCAAAGACCTGCCAGGCGAGAGCCGACTTGGCGATCAGGCTGAGCGCCACGTACACGTACTCGCCGAACATGTAGTCACGCCACGGACCCGCTTGTCGGTACTGCAGGACCTGGTTGAGCGCGAACGAGTTGAAGAAGACGAACAGCGACACGAAGATCGCGTACACGAACCCCGGCACCTCGGCTGTTGGGCCGATGAGGTAGATGCCGATCGCGACCCACGGCACGACGCCGGCGATGCAGCCGAAGGCGAACGGCCACCACCGACCCCTGCCGGGTTCCTCGTAGCGCTCCTGCAGCCAGCCGAAGAGGATCATGGCGGCATTCACGCCGAACAGAGCCACCAATGCCGCGATGTCGGCAATGCCGGTGATCATCGCGATCAGCACGATCATCAGAGACGAGCTGAAGGCGTACTCGATCCAGCGCTGCTCGTTGCGGTGCGCCGCCAGGTCGCGGCGGTACTTCGTCCAGCCCGGACCGGCGACGACGAGGTGGGCAACGGCCGAGAGGAACAGGAAGGCTGCCACGGCCGGCCCGAGCGGCAGCGCGAAGAGCTCCTCTGTCGTGGCGGGTGTCCCGGGAGGCCCCTCCATGAACGCCGCCGTGATCGGCAGCGCGAAGTCGTTGGAGAGCACCAGCACGGCGGCCCCCTGGAGCGCGTGGAGCGCGCCCATCCCCAGGTTGTAGAGGCGCAGTCGTCCGTAGTTCGGCTCCGTCATTCGTCGTCCCTCATTGAGTTGGCGCGCGTCTACGTCAGGCTGGCGCATGTCGGGCGGACGGACGAGTGCCAGATGGCCCATGCGCGTCGGTGGTGCGTGGCTGAGTCTCCCGACGCAACTTGAAATCTGCTCGCCCTGCCGCACGTTATCCGGCAGATGGACCGGTTTCAGACTCGTTCCACGCTCAGCCGGGCCGAGGAGCGGCCCATCGGCGGGGTAAAGGTCCGCATGGCGTGCAGATGTCCAGTCAAGCCCCGGCGAGTCGAAAGCTGCTCGCCATGGGCGCACACTTCGTGTCGTCAGGATCACGCCGGGTACATCGGCCGGATCTCGCACCCCACGCCGAACGCGGAATGGCAGAATGCGCCTCGCCCCGAGCAACCACGGAGGACCCGTTGCCGAACCCGTTGCGGTCGCTCTTTGCCGCACCACTCCTGCGGCGCATCGGCTTCCATGCGCGCCGCATCAGCAGCCAGATGGATCGGCATTTCTTCACGTCGCTGCTGACGGCCGTCATCGGCTTCGTGGTGGTCGCCTCTCTGGGCGTCACCCTGCTGGAGGATGGCAAGCAGACGCTGGCCGGCTTCGGCAGCTCGTTCTACTGGGCGATCACCACCGTCATCGGCTCGGGCGATCCAAGCTACGTCAACTCGCCCGGCGGCTGGGCCATCGGCTGGTTCCTCGCCTTCTTCGGCGTGGCGATCGTGGCCGCCATGACGGGCGCCGTCGTCGGATTCGTCATCGATTTCCTGTTGAAGGAGGGCCAGGGCATGGGCGCCGCGGGCTATCGCGATCACATCGTCGTCTGCGGCTGGAACACGACCGCCCGCGACCTCATCGAGGAGCTCAAGGGCGACGAGTTCACCACCAAGGTGGTGCTCCTCCACGACGCCGAGCGCAACCCCGCCGGCGACGGCGTCTACTTCGTCCGCGGCGACATCACCAGCACCGATGACCTGGAGCGCACCGGCCTTCGCGAGGCGCACGCGGTGATCGTCTTCCCCGCCGACCGATCCAACGAGGCGGACATGCGCTCGATCCTGGCCGTCATGGCGATCGAGTCGATCGCGCCCGGCGTCCGCACGGTGGTCGAGGCCAACAACCCCGCGCACGTCGATCACTTCCGGCGCGCCAACGCCGACGAGATCCTGGTGACCTCGCGCCTGGCGTCGCGGCTGCTGGCCCGCTCGGCGCTCTACCCGGGGCTGTCAGAGCTGGTGACCGATATCGTCTCGGGCGGCGAGGGCTCGGAGCTCTACCGCGTGGCCCTTCCCGATTCCTACGTTGGCCTATCGATCGACGAGCTGAGCAGCAAGCTGCGCGGCGAGCACCACGCCACGCTGTTGGCAGTTACACGCGACGGGCGATCGCTAACGAACCCGCCGACCGACTTTCGGCTGACCCCCGGCGACGATGCGGTCGTCGTTGCCAAGGATCTGGGCGAGCTGCGGCCGCTCGAGCTGCAGCACGAGTAACGGGTTCCAGACTCGACGGCACCGGTACACTTCCTTCGCAACGACAACGACCCGAGCGATTCATTCGCGGCGGCAGGCGGAGGGAGCCGTCGCCAAGAGTGAGGAGCATCGAATGTCTGCATGGGATCTCCTTCCCCTTTCCCGCGGCCGCGCTCGCGCCGCGGGAACCGTCCTCGTCTCGGCCGTGCTCGTGCTATCGGCATGTCAGCCGCTGGGCGAGGGCGAAGAGAGCGCGGCCGCCAGCGAGCCCGCGGCGAGCGGCGCCACAGGTGACGGCGGCGACGCCCAGCGCCTCTCGATCGCAACCGGTGGCACCGGCGGCGTCTACTTCCCGCTCGGCGGGGGCCTCGCGGAGCTGATCACGGAGAACATCGAGGGCTACACCGCGACGGCCGAGGAGACGAATGCGTCGGTCGACAACATGAACCTCATCGGTTCGGGCCAGTCGGATATCGCCTTCGTCCTGGGCGACACCGCCTCGGACGCCGCGGCCGGCACGGGCGAGTTCGAGGGCGGCGCCATCGACGCATGCGCCATCGGCATCCTGTACACCAATTTCACCCAGTTGGTGGCATCGGCCGACAGCGGCATTACCACCGTCGCGGACCTCGAGGGCAAGCGCGTCTCCGTCGGCGAGGCGGGCTCGGGCACCGAAACCATCGGACTGCGCGTGCTGGAAGCCGCCGGAATCGACCCCGACGAGGGCATCGAGCGCGCGCAGCTCGGCGTTGCCGAGACCGTCGACGCGCTGCGCGACGGCACCCTCGATGCCGGCTTCTGGTCCGGCGGGCTGCCGACCGGCGCACTGGTCGACTACGCCAGCACGGGCGACATGGTCATCGTGCCGACCGCCGAGTACGCCCCCGACCTCCAGGAGCAGTACGGCGACTACTACCTCGAGTCGGAGATCCCGGCCGATACGTACGAGAACCAGGCCGAGGCGGTGCAGGTCATCGGCGTGCCGAACGTCCTGGTTGTGAGCACGAACATGGACGAGGGGCTGCAGGAACAGCTCACCGCCCTCCTGTTCGAGCACAAGGACGACCTGGTGGCCGTCCACCCAGCCGCGGAGGAGCTTGACCAGGAGACGGCAGGTGACGTCCCGTTCATGGACGTCTGCCCGGGAGCTCAGACCTTCTACGGGTCCTGACCGATGAAGGACCGATGGCGAGGCCGGCGCGCTGCCGGCCTCGCCGTGGTCGTGCTGCTGGGCGCGTTGATCGCCGCCGCCGCCGTTTCGGCGCGTGACGACAGCGCATCGTGGCTCGTCGTGCGCAACGATGGCGGCGCCGAGCTCACCCGCATCGCATTGCCGGCGTCGCACGAGCTGACCCTGCGCTACCGCAACTCGCTCTACCACTCGATCGCGGAGGAGCACTTCCGCGTGGCGGGCGACACCCTGGATCTCCACGCACTGAGCGCCGACGAGCTGGCGGTGCTGGAGGAGTACTACGGTGCGTTCGGCGCCACCCACCACGACGCCACCATGGCCTGGACGGTCACGGTCGAACGTCCGCCGGTCGCGCTTCCGCTTCGCATCCAGGCCACCGCGCTCGGCGAGCGCACCCTGATCGTGGAGGGACGCGAGATCTCGCTCTGGCGCCTGGTCGTCGGGAGCGATGACACCAGCGTCATCCTCAGCGTCGAGGGCGGCGCGTGAATGAGCAGGGGGCGCGCGACGCCGCGCTGATCGCTGAATACGACGCGGAGAAGCCGGGCCGCACGCTCTCGGGATGGCCGAAGGTCGTGGTGTGGGCACTGGGCGTCGGGCTGTCGCTGTACGCCATCTACTGGGTGCTCGCCTTCTTCGGCACCATCACCGCCAACGTCTACATCCCCGCGTTCGCGGCCGGTGCCCTGGCGATGACCTTCTTGATGTACCGCGGCTGGGGCCGGTCCAAGGATCCGGCCGACAGCACCGCAAGCGACAATCCGCACCCCGTCGACTGGCTCCTGGCCGCGCTCGCCGCCATGCCGATGGTCTACGCCATCGTGTTCTACGAGGAGTTCAGCCGTCGCGCCGTGGTGCCGACCCAGATGGACATCATCATGGGCGTCATCGCGGTGGCGGTCATCCTCGAGGCGACACGACGGACCGTCGGCTGGATCATGGTCGTGGTCGTCGTTCTGTTCATCGCCTACGCCTACTTCGGGCCGATCCTGCCCGACGTCATCGCCCATCGCGGCTACGCGCTCCCGCGCTTCATCGGCCACGAGTACATGACCTCGGCCGGCATCTTCAGCACGCCACTGCAGGTTGCCGCCACCTACATCGTGCTGTTCACCATCTACGGCGCCGTGCTCGAATACTCGGGCGCCAGCAAGTTCTTCCTGGACGTCAGCTTCGCGGCCTTCGGCCAATCCAGCGCCGGGCCGGGGCGCACGGTCGCGCTCGCCGGCTTCCTGCTCGGCACGGTCTCGGGGTCCGGAGTGGCGACCACGGTGACGCTTGGCAGCGTCTCCTGGCCCCTGCTGAGACGAGCGGGTTATCCGCGGGCGCAGGGCGGTGGCGTCTTGGCCGCCGCCGGTATCGGAGCCATCCTGTCACCCCCGACGCTGGGCGCCGCGGCTTTCATCATCGCCGAGTTCATCCGCGAGTCCTATCTGGTCGTCCTGCTCCTGGCCACGGTGCCGACGCTGCTGTACTACCTCGGCATCATCCTGGCCGTCGAGCTCGACGCGCGGCGCTACCGCACGCGAGCGGTGGCAGTCGAGGCGCCGCCGTTGGGCCGCCAGCTCCTTCGTTACGGCTATCACTTCAGCTCGCTCTTCGCGATCGTCATCTTCATGGTGCTGGGCATGACGCCGTTTCGGGCGGTCGTGCTGGCAACCGGCCTGGCCTTCCTGCTCAGCTTCCTCGACCCGGCACACCGGCTGACGGCGCGCCGGCTGTGGGACGCGCTGGCCGCCGGCGCGATCGGCGTGCTGCCCGTCGCGGCCGTGTGCGCGGCATCGGGGATCATCGTCGGCGTCGTCACGCTGACCGGCCTCGGGCTCAAGCTCGCCGGCATCATCGTGGCCATCGCCGGCGGGAGCCTGGCGCTGACGGCGCTCTTCGCAGGCATCGCCGTCATGCTGCTCGGCCTGGCCGTGCCGGTGACCGCGTCGTTCATCATCGCGGCCGTCATCATCAAGCCGGCGTTCGACGGCTTCGGCGTCCCCGATTACGCGGCGTACATGTTCATCTTCTACTACGCCGTGCTGTCCGAGGTTTCGCCTCCGACCGCCCTGTCCGCGTACGCCGCATCGGCCATCACCGGAGGCAGCCCGACGCGGACGATGCTCATGGCCTGGCGCTACACGCTGCCGGCGTTCCTGGTGCCGTTCGTCTTCGTGCTCGCGCCGGCCGGCGAGGCGCTGCTCCTGCGGGGCGACGTCGCCACCATGCTGTGGGTCATCCCGGTAGCCGCCGTGGCGGTGGGAGCACTGGCGGTCGCAACCGGCGGATGGCTCGTCGGACCGGCAGCGTGGCCGGAGCGTGTGCTGTTCGGCGCAGGCGCACTTGCGCTGCTCTACACGGATCCACTCTTCATCGGCATCGGCATGGCTGCCATCATTGCCGGGCTATTCGTCCATCTCGCCCAACGGCGCACGCGGATCAGGGAGGCTGGCTGATGGAACTCGGGCTACGCGGCCGTCGGGCCGTCGTGGGAGGCGCCACCTCTGGCCTTGGCCGCGCGTCCGCCGATGCACTGGCCGCGGAGGGCTGCGACCTCCTGATCTGGTCGCGCAGCGAGGACCGGCTTGCCGCGGCGGCGGATGAGCTGCGCTCCAGCCATGGCGTCGCGGTGACGTACGTAGTCGCCGACGCCACGCAGCCGGGAGCCGCAGAGGTCGTCGCCGCCGCAGCCGAGGAGCTCGGGCCGATCGACGTCGTCGTCCTCAATGCCGGCGGACCGCCGACCTCCGATCCGACCGGGACCGACGCAGAGGGATGGCGTCGCGCCTTCCAGCTGCTGGCGATCACGCCGATCGAGCTCGCCACGCTGCTCTTGCCGGGCATGCGCGAGCGCGGCTGGGGGCGCGTGATCTCGCTGCTGTCGAGCACGGTGCGCCAGCCGGTGAGCGACCTCGTCTACTCGAACGCCGGTCGATCGGCGCTGGCCTCGTGGCTCAAGACGACGGCGCGCGAGATCGGCTCATCGGGCGTGACGGTCAACGGCGTCCTGCCCGGCCGGATCGCGACGGCGCGGATCCAGCAGCTCGACTCCGGCCGTGCCGAGCGCGAGGGCAGGACGGAGGATGACGTCCGCACCGAATGGATCGGCAAGATTCCGGCGGGCCGATACGGCCGCCCCGAAGAGCTCGGAGCGTTGGTCGCCTTCCTCGCCTCCGAGCAGGCGTCGTACGTCACCGGACAGCTCGTCGCCGTCGACGGCGGCTTGATCGCCGGGGTTTGATACGCCGATGGATGAGCGTGAAGCGGCGCTGCGACGGGCCGCCGAGATCGGCTTCGATTACCTCTCCAAGCTTCCCGAGCGCGCCGTCGGCGCTCGGGCTGATGCGGCCACCATCGCCTCGCGCCTGGGCGACCTGGCCGATGAGGGCATGGACCCGACGCGGGTCGTCGAGGAGCTCGCCACGGCCGTCGATCCGGGGCTGGTCGGGTCGCTCGGCCCGCGCTACTTCGGCTTCGTGATCGGCGGTCAGCTGCCGGCATCGGCGGCGGCCGACTGGCTCACGGCGGCGTGGGGCCAAAACGCGGCCCTCCATGCGTCGTCGCCGGCCGGAGCGGCGGTGGAGCAGGTCGCCGGCCGCTGGATGCTCGACCTGCTCGGGCTCCCCGCCGATGCCAGCTTCGGGCTGCCAACCGGTGCGGGCCTGGGCAACACCGTCGGCCTCGCCGCCGCGCGCCACGCCGTCCTGGCGCGACATGGATGGGACGTCGAGGCGCGCGGCCTGTACAACGCGCCGGAGATCACGGTCGTCGTGGGCGAGGAGGCGCATGCCACGCTGTCGACCGCGCTCCAGTACCTGGGCCTCGGGCGCGAGCGCGTGGTCCGCGTCCCGGTCGACGACCAGGGCGCCATGCTCGCCGACGCGGCTCGCGACGCGATCGTGGCGGTGGACGGGCCGCTCATCGTCGCAATCCAGGCGGGAAACGTGAACAGCGGCGCCTTCGACCCCGCCGCCACGGTGGCTGATGCGGTTGCCTCGCACCCGAACGCGTGGGTGCACGTCGACGGCGCCTTCGGCCTGTGGGCGGCGGTGCCCCCCTCCCTGCGGCACCTGGTCGAAGGCGTCGACCGAGCCGACTCGTGGTCGACCGACGCCCACAAGTGGCTCAACGTCGGCTACGACTGCGGCTTCGTGGCCGTCCGCGAGGCGGATGCGCACCGTGCGGCCATGGCGACATCGGCGTCCTATCTCATGCGCAGCGAACAGCGCGAGAACTGGGAATGGGTGCTCGACTCGTCGCGTCGAGCGCGCGGCTTCATCCTCTATGCCGCGCTTCGCTCCCTCGGCCGTTCCGGCGTGCGGGCCCTGGTCGAGCGGTGCTGTGCGCTCGCGCGCCGGATGGCGGACCAGCTCCGAGAGGCCGATGACGTCGCCGTCCTCAACGACGTGGTCCTCAACCAGGTACTCGTCCGCTTCGGCGACTCCGATGAGCGCACCCGCGAGGTGATCGCCGCCGTCCAGGAGGACGGAACGGCGTGGATGGGCGGCACGACCTGGCAGGGCAAGGCAGCCATGCGGATCAGCGTCAGTAACTGGTCGACCACCGAGGCCGATGCGGATCGCACCGTCGAGGCGATCCTGCGCTGCGCGCGCCGCTAGATATCCGGCGGAGTCGCTGCTCAGAGCTCCTCGATCCACCCCGGCTCGAGGTCGGCCCACTGCGTTGACCGCGAATCATCGGTGAACCACGACGAGACGCGCGACGGCCCCACGGCGATCACCCCGCATGCCGCCACCATGACCAGCGGAGCGAGGATGCCGTCGTAGGGAGCCATCGGGACGAGGACGATCCAGATCGCGACGCCGCACCAGCCCGCGGCCGGCGTTGCGCCGAGGAGCAGGAGAGGGAGCAGCAGGGCCGTCGGCACTCCAACGACCACAGCCGACGAGCCGGCCACCGCGGCGCCCAGAGCGACCATGCCCCCGGCGGCCAGGGTCAGGCCGAGCACCATGCGCGAGGCGGCCTCCGCCTGGTCGCCGTCGTCCACCGGCACGTCCATGATCGGATCGAGTGTACGACCGCCGGCCAGATCCCCAGCGCGCCCGCATCGGCTCTGACGGCGTATGGTGTAGCGACTGAAAGCAGCAGTCCGATGACGGAGATCCGATGGCGATCGAGACCGAGCGAGGCACGATGACCGGCGACGAGATGGTCGCCCTCACAAAGCAGCACACCCTGTTCGAGTGGTCGGCGCAGTCCAAGGTGGACCCGATCCCGGTGGCCGGGGCGAAGGGCTGCTACTTCTGGACGCCGGAGGGAAAGCGCTACCTCGACTTCAACAGCCAGCTGATGTGCACCAACATCGGCCATGGCCATCCGAAGGTAGTCGAGGCGATCAAGCAGCAGGCGGAGATCCTCCCCTACGCCAATCCCTTCATGGCCACCGAGCCGCGCGCCCGCCTCGGCGCGAAGCTGGCCGAGATCACGCCCGGTGACATCGACACGTTCTTCTTCACCAACGGCGGCGCCGAGGCCAACGAGAACGCCATCAAGCTCGCGCGATTCGTCACCGGTCGCCAGAAGATCCTGGCCCGGTACCGCAGCTACCACGGCGGCACCGCCGGCGCCATCAGCCTGACCGGCGACCCGCGACGCTGGGCCGCCGAGCCCGGCATCCCGGGCGTGGTCCACGTCCTCGACCCGTACCACGGCATCCAGCGCGGCTGGGACTCCGCCGATGAGGCCCTCGCCAACCTCGAGGAGACCATCCAGCTCGAGGGGGCGAACACCATCGCCGCCTTCATCCTCGAGACGGTGACCGGCACGAACGGCATCCTCGTCCCGCCGGACGGCTACATCCAGGGCGTGCGCGAGATCTGCGACCGGTACGGGATCCTCATGATCGCGGACGAGGTCATGGCCGGCTTCGGGCGCACCGGCAAGTGGTTCGCGATCGACCACTACGACGTCGTCCCCGACCTCATCACCATGGCCAAGGGCCTCACCAGCGCCTACGTCCAGCTCGGCGCGCTCGGCATGCGGCACAAGTACGCGGAGCACTTCGAGAAGAACGTCTTCTACGGCGGCCTGACGTACAACTCGCACCCGCTGGCGTGTGCCACGGCGCTCGCCACCATCGACGTGTACGAGGAGGAGCGGCTGATCGAGCGCGCTGCACGCATGGGCGACCGCATGAAGGTGCATCTCGAGCAGCTCGCGGCGCGCCATCCCAGCGTTGGCGCGGTGCGCAGCATCGGCCTCTTCGGCATCGTCGAGCTCGTTCGCGACCGCGCGACCATGGAGCCGATGGCGCCCTTCAACGGCACGTCCGACGAGATGGCGGCGCTGGGCAAGCGCTTCCGCGACGAGGGCCTCTACACCCTGGTGCGCTGGAACTACTTCTTCACGAACCCGCCGCTGGTCATCAGCGAGGAGGAGCTGTCGGAGGGCTTCGGCATCATCGATCGGGCCCTCGAGATCACCGACGCCGCCGTGCGCTGAAG
>JAICRD010000188.1 GCA_025937535.1 Chloroflexota bacterium
ATCTGCCATCGCTCCACCCGCGACCTCGCCCGCGAGACGCGCGCGGCTGACCTCCTCGTCGCCGCGGCCGGCGTGCCGAGTCTGATTCGCGCCGAGATGGTGGGACCGTCGGCGACCGTCATCGACTGCGGCATCAACACCGTCGATGGCGGCATCGTCGGTGACGTCGACACCGCGGCAGTCGCCGCGATTGCCGAGGCGATCAGCCCGGTGCCGGGAGGGGTCGGCCCGGTGACCCCGATGATGGTGCTGCGTCAGACGGTCGAGGCGGCCGAGCGAGCGATCAGCAGCTCCGCGTAACGGATCGCGTCCTCGATCGACATGATGCCGGCGCGATCGCGCGGGCCGCGTTGCCGATACAGGTCGCGCAGCATGCAGAAGCGCTCGAAGAGCTGTCGGTCGTTGGCGTGGGCGGTCATGTCGCCATGGTGGCGCCCGTGGATCTGCGGCCGGTATCGGCTCGGCGATGCCGCTGGCGTCATTCCCCGGACACGATGTGTCGTGTGGCCGACACCTGGAGCGTCGTGTCCACCCTTGTCGACGCAGAGTCGCAGGCCGACCCTGAACCCATTCGCGCGTCAACCGGTGCGACGAGCACGAGGGTGGTGCGCTCCACGACCAGGAGGTACCGAGGAGGTACGGCATGGCGAACGAGCAGTTCACGATCGATCTTGGAGACCAGCAGGCCGTCCTCGTCACCGACGACGACGCGTGGCTGCGCGAGAAGCTTCGGCAGGAGCCCGGTGCGACGCGCATTCGCGTTCGGTACGACGAGGACGAGGTCGAGGGTCACCGCTACGGCGCAGGCCTCGGCGTGCGCGTCATCGCGGACGACCTGGACACGGAAGGGCACGCGATCGCGCTCCACTTCCCGAGCCGCGAGGAGGCGGACGCCTTCCGCAAGCGGCTCATGCTGGGCGGCGTGCTGGCCGGCACCGTCGTCCTCGGCACCGCGGCCGGCATCGGCCTGGCCAACATGTCGTCGCCCGACGCGGGCACTTCGGGCGCGGTCACGCAGAGTACGGTCACCGGCAGCGACTGGAGCCAGGTGGAGCGTCCGCCGGCAGCCATCGACGTCACGCCGGGCAGTGCCTGGACGCCCGACGAGCGGCAGGACACGACCAGCAGCTCGGCCTCGTCCGACGCGGATGAGGGACCGATGCTGAAGGGTGGTCCGATCCCCCGCTGAGCTACTGCGGCTCGGTCGCCGATGTGACGATCATGTCCTCCATCGGCACCGAGCCGTCGATGAACCCCAGCCGCTGCATCGTGGCGTAGCCCGACGTCCACAGGTCGGCGTCGATGGCGCCGTCCGCAAACCCATCGCCGGCCCACAGCTCGGTGGTCGCGTCGAGCACGGCGCGCGCGACGTCGGGGTCTTCCGCGACGGTGGGCACCGCCTCTTCGGCGGCCGCGAACCCGAGCTCCGGATCATCGATGACGGCGCGCTGCGCGGCGGCCGTGGCCTCGACGAAGGCCCGCACCAGGTCGGCATCGTCGTTCAGCAGATCGTCACCAACGATGATCCCCGGTCCCGGCAGCGGTGCGACGTCGTCGAGCGTGAGCAGGTCAACGTCAATGCCGCGCGCCTCGAGCCGCAGCGGCTCGTTGTTGCGGAAGCCGGTGATGAGGTCGACGTCGCCGTTAGAGAGGCCGTCGACCTGGTTGAACTGCGGGTACTCGCGGATCGTCACGTCGTCGAGCGTCAGGCCGCCGGCATCCAGCAATGCGAGGAGGGCGTGCCACGATGAGCCGAACTGACCCGGCGTCCCGATGGTCGACCCGGCCAGGCCGGCAGGATCGTCCGGTACGGACCCCGACTCGCCGATGAGCGCCACCGGAAAGCGCTGATACAGCGTCGACGCGTAGCGAATCGGAATGCCGCTCGTCCGCGCGATCATGACGTCGGTCGCATCAGCCACCCCGAACTCCGCCTGCCCATCCGCCACCAGGCGCTGAACGTCGGGCGCCTGCTTGTGCTCGATCGTCACCTCGAGGCCGGCATCGGCGTAGTAGCCCTCCTGCTGCGCCACGTAGAACGGCGCGAACTGCACGTCGGGCCGAAACCCGAGCAGGAGGGTGACCGGCCGCAGCGCGGCGGGAGAGTCGGTGGCCGCCGGCGCCTGGCATGCCACCAGGATCATGGCGAGGAGCAGGGTCGCGAAGCGCGACGTCGACATCGGTCTTCCTTTCAACGGCTGACGAGACGGCGCTCGACGGCGACAACCAGCCCGTAGAAGACGAGGCCGATGACCGCGAGCGTGGTGAGGGCGACGAACATGAGCGGGGTGTCGAAGAGACCCTGGTTGGCGATGTTGATGAGCACGCCAAGCCCGGTGCCGGCGCCGGCCCATTCGGCCACCACGGCGCCGATGACGGCGAGCGTGACGCCGACGCGCAGGCCGCCGAAGAGCACCGGCAGGGCCGATGGGATCTCGAGCAGGCGCGTGCGCTGCGAGCCGCTGGCGCCGAGGCTGCGTAGCATCTCGGCCAGCAGCGGATCGGTCGATCGAATGCCGACCATGGTGGCGATGGCAATTGGGAAGAAGACGATCAAGGCGCAGATGACGACCCGCGCCAGCAGGCCGCCGCCGAACCAGATGTCGAGCAGCGGCGCGAGCGCGAGAATCGGGACCGCCTGCGCGGCCACGATGTACGGCGACAGGACGCGCTCGACGAGGATGCTCTTTCCGAGCGCCGTTCCCGTGATGACGGCCGCCGTCGCGCCCACCGCAAAGCCGAGGACGATCTCGAGCAGGGTCACCGCGGTGTGCTCCCACAGCAGTCCGGAGCCGATGGCGCGCCCGCCGCGCTCCACCACGGCCTCCGGCGGCGGAAGGATGTAATCCGGATACCCCCCGACCACGGTGGCCAGCTTCCAGACCGCCAGGAAGGCCACCAGGCTGAGCAGCGCGCCGCCGATGCGCGTCATGCCGCGCCCGCCTGCTCGGCCCACGGCCGCAGTTCGATGGCGTGCGCCGCGGCAAGGACCTCGCGAATCTCGGCCGCGATTTCCGCCGCACGCGGATCTCCCAGCATCTCTGCCGGCCTCGGTCGGGGCAGGTCGACCGGCACGACGCGCGCCACGCGGCCGGGGCGAGGCGTCATGACGGCAACCCGGTCGCCGAGTGCCACGGCTTCCGGGACGCTGTGGGTCACGAGCACGACCGTCCGTCGCCGCTCCAGCCATAGGCGCTGGAGCTCCGCGTCGAACGTCTCGCGGGTGAGGGCGTCGAGCGCGCTGAAGGGTTCGTCCAGGAGCAGCACCGACGGATCGGTGATGAGCGCGCGGGCCAGCGCAGCCCGCTGCGCCATGCCGCCCGACAGCTCGCGTGGCCGCAGGTCAGCCGCGGCGGCGAGGCCGACGCGCTCGAGGGCCTCCGCCGCGCGCTCGCGCCGAGTCGCCACCGGTACTCCGGCCAGCTCGAGCGGCAGGGCGACGTTGTCGATGGTCAAGCGCCACGGCACGAGGCGCGGCTGCTGGAAGGCAAGGCCGACGCGCGGGTCGCCCGGTCGTGCCGCGGCCCCGCCCACGGTCACGCGTCCGTGATCGGCAGCCAGGAGCCCGGCCAAGAGCCGGAGGAGCGTGCTCTTGCCACAGCCGTTCGGGCCGATGATCACCGTGAACGAGCCAGCCGGGATCTCGAGCGAGCAATGCTCGAGCGCGGTCAGCGGCCCGGACGGCGTCGCGAAGCGCAGCGCCACGTCGTCGATCGATAGATCGAGCCCGCTGCTGGTCGTCGATGCCATGGCGCTCTCCGGCTGTGGATCGCCCACGGGGCATCACCGTCACCGCGCGACGCGGCCAATGACGGGCGCGTCGGCGCAGAGCGCGGTCGCCTTCTCCCTTCCGGACTGTGACCGTCGGCCCTGTCTGTCCCGGCTGGCGCCGGGGGTCAGGTCGGCCGCATCGGCCCAGGATTCAACCTGAGGAGCCGATGCGGTTCGCGGGCTGGCTCACCGTTGCGAGCCGACCGCCGGTGGGGACTTTCACCCCGCCCCGAAGACGATGGATGGTTCGATTGAAGCCGATGCTGTCACCGCCGAGCCGCCCGGTCAACCCGGTGCTCAGGTGCCAGCGGCTCGCTTCGCCCGCCACCAGCGGACGACAAAGTACGCGACCAATGCCAGGACGACGGCGTAGATGACGTACTCGAATGGCTTGAGCGCGGCCTCGATCTGCGGATAGTTCTCGCCCACCACGTAGCCCGCCCCGATCAGCGCGGCATTCCACGGGAGCGATCCAAGCGCGCTGAAGAGCAGGAATCGACCCATCGGCATGCGGCTGATGCCGGCCGGATAGCTCACGAACGTCCG
>JAICRD010000217.1 GCA_025937535.1 Chloroflexota bacterium
ACCTCATCGCCCACGAGAACTTCCACTTCACGATCCACGCCGGCGAGGGCTTCGGCCTGCCCAGCATCTGGGAGGCGCTGCAGTGGTGCGGCGCCGAGCGGCTCGGGCACGGCGTGCGGATCGTCGACGACATCACCGTGCGGCCCGACGGCCGCGTCGCCCTGGGGCGCCTGGCGTCCTACGTCCGCGACACCCGGGTTCCGCTCGAGATGTGCCCGACGTCGAACGTCCACACCGGCGCCGCGCCGAGCATCGAGGAGCATCCGATCGACCTGCTGCGCCGGCTTCGCTTCCGCGTGACGGTCAACACCGACAACCGGCTGATGAGTGGCATCACGCTCAGCTCCGAGTTCGCGACGCTGGCCCGCACGTTCGGCATCGGGCTGGACGACATGGAGTGGCTGACGTTGAACGCGATGAAGTCGGCCTTCTGGCCGTTCGACGGCCGGCTGCGGATCATCAACGAGCAGATCAAGCCGGGCTTCGCGTCCCTGCGCGCCGCCCAGGCGGCCGCGGAGCTGACCACGGCCTGACGCCGCTGGCACGCGCCGCGCTCAGGCGGCGGCGCGCTCGAGGATGTCGTTCACCGCCGTCTCGAGGGCCGACGCTTCGGCCGGCGTGAGGCGCCGGAGCGGCGCACGCATCCCGGCTCCAACGGCCACGCCCCGCATGCCGAGCACGTGCTTGGCGGCGGCGATGAACTGGCCGCTGGCCTCCATTGCGCCACGCACCGCCCGCAGCCGCTCCATGGCGGCCTCGTCGCCGGCATCCAGCGCCTCGCGCACGACATCCGGGAACGCGGCCGACATGCCCGACACGGTGCCGACTGCGCCGCGCGCGAGCCCCGCGGCGATGAGCGGCTCGTTGCCGATGAGGACCGGCAGGCCGAGGTCGAGGTACGGCTCGACCCGCTCGAACGGCGACTCGCTGACCTTGAGCCCGGCCAGGTTGTCGACCGCGTCGGCGATGCGCCGAATGACGTCGACCGGCAACGGGTATCCCGACCGAGCGGTGAAGGCGTAGCAGTAGAACGGCAGCGGCGCGCAGGCGCGCGCGGCCGCGACGAAGTGCGCGGTGAGTGCGTCGTCGTCGAGCGCGAAGTACGGCGGCGGGATGACGGCCACGCCATCGGCGCCGATCTTCGCGGCGTGTGAGGCGATCGCCACGGTGTCGGCGGTGTTCTGCGCGCCCGCGTGCACGATCAGCATGCCCGACAACGCCTGACGGAAGGCTGCGGCCACACGGCGTCGTTCGTCCAGGGCGAGAAGGACGCCTTCGCCGGTCGTGCCGCATACGAAGGCGCCGTCCGCGCCGTGCGACTCGAGGTAGTCGACATAGGCTGGGATGGCGTCGATGTCGAGCGCCGCGCCGTCATCGGTCAATGGCGTGACGGTGGCGACGATCAGCGGTCGGTGGTCGAGATCGGTCAGCTTCATGACGCCGACCATCGTACCCGGGCGCACGTGAACGGGCCCCGTGGATGACCACGGGGCCCGTCTGAGCAGGCGCGTCAGCGAAGGGTCGGCTTCGCGAGCGTCTCCTTGGTCGGCTGGTCCGACGAAGAGTCGGCCTTCGCCTGGAAGTGGCGCTGCGCGTAGTCGAGGTAGTCCGGCGTGGCCGGGGCTGCCGCGTCGCCGCGGGCGGCCTGGACGGCACCGATCGCGTCGAGCGAGAAGCTCGTGTCGGCGGTGCGGCTGAGCGGAACGGCGGCTCCGCCGGCCCATCCGTCCGGGTAGCCGGCGTTGGTGGTTCCGCGCCCCTGGAGCGCGTTCCCGACCATCAGCCCGACGGTCGCGGCCAGGACGATGACGATGACCAGGCCGACGGCTCGGGTGGCGGTTCCGATGGCTGAGGCGTTCATGTCGCGTGGGCTCCTTCCGGTTGGTTTGGTGGCTCCCTCCACCTGCGACGAAGGCTATGCGCCGAGGGACGGACGGCCCTAGCAGCCCGTGGACGCTGCAGCCGTCCTCGCGGCGACAGGTCTGGCGTACGCCCGGCGTCATGCGCGTGCCGTCGCCCTCCGCTCAGGCACGGCCGCATCGATGGATCTCCGCATCGGTGTAGACTCGAACGAGCCTGAGGACACCGCATGAGGGCATGTTTTCGCCAATGACGTACGTCATCGTTGAGCCGTGCATCGGCGTCAAGGACGCCAGCTGCGTGGACGTGTGCCCGGTCGACTGCATCCACGCCACCGACGACGATCCGCAGTTCTACATCGATCCCGACGAGTGCATCGACTGCGGCGCGTGCGAGCCCGAATGCCCGGTGACCGCGATCTTCGCCGAGGACGCCGTCCCCGACGACCAGGTCCAGTTCATCCAGATCAACGCCGACTACTTCAAGAAGTAGCCCATGCCTCGGCTGGTCGTCCTCTACAACAAGCCCGATGACACCGATGCGTTCGACGCGCACTACCGCGACGTCCACATGCCGATCGTTTCGCGCTACCCGAACCTGCGCGACGTGCGTCTGTCAAAGCTGGCCGGGGTCGGTGGCCGTGACTCGGCGTACTACCTGATGGCCGAGATGAGTTTCGACACGGCCGCGGACCTCGACGAGGCCATCATGTCCGAGGCGGGCGCCGAGAGCGCGCGCGACCTGCGCAACTTCGCCGGGGCGGGGGTCACCATGTTCATCGCTCCCGACGAGGCCGATGACTGAGCCTGGCTCGCCGGTCGCGTCAGACCCCTCCACGCTGGGTTACCGGCGCATTCGCTACGAGCGCGACACCGATGCCGGCGTCGCCACCGTCACCATCTCGCGCCCGGAGGTGCTCAACGCGCTCGACCTGCCGACCCTGAAGGAGATGTCCGACGCATTCGAGCAGGCGTCGTGGGACGACTCCGTGGCGGTGGTCGTCGTGACCGGCGCGGGGGACCGCGCGTTCTGCACCGGCGCCGATCTCGACGAGCAGGCGCTGATGGGCGCCACGTCCGGCCAGTACTGGCGCTGGATGGGCGCCTTCATCGAGATGCACGACCGGCTGCGCCACATCGGCAAGCCGACCATCGCCCGCATCAACGGCGTGTGCGTGGGCGGCGGGCAGGAGCTGCAGCTCGCCTGTGACCTGAGTGTCATGGTCGACGACGCCTACATCCGCCACGTCGGCCCCGAGCACGGCTCAGTCCCAGCCGGTGGCGCCACCCAGTGGCTACCGCTCGTCGTCGGTGATCGGCGCGCGCGCGAGATCGTCATGCTGTGCGAGCAGATTTCGCCGGCCCAGGCTCTCGAGTGGGGGCTGGTGTCCCGCGTCGCCTCGCGGGCCGAGCTGGATGTTGTCGTCGCCGACCTGGCGGCGAAGCTCGCGCGCAAGCTGCCCGAGGCGCTGCGCT
>JAICRD010000216.1 GCA_025937535.1 Chloroflexota bacterium
CAACTGGCGAGGTGACCGTTCCCGCGAGCGGCATGACGTTCATCTGCTCGGTGCCCGGACACGCCGACGCCGGGATGACCGGTGAGGTGATGGTCGGCATGCCCGGCGGCTCCGGCGAGCCGTCGCCGGCCGCCACGATGACGGCCGAGCAGATGCGCGACGTCGACGCCGCCGTCACCGCCCAGTTCCCGGCGGAGACCGACGGAACGGGCAACCAGATCCTCGACCCGGAGGTCCAGCCGGACGGAACGCTGCAATGGGAGATCACCGCATCGGTCATCCAGTGGGAGACTGAGCCGGGGAAGGTCGTTGAGGCCTACGCCTACAACGGCATGGTCCCGGGCCCGCAGCTGCGCGCCGAGGTCGGGGACAAGATCCGAATCATCCTCCACAACGAGCTGCCCGAGCCGACGACCATCCACTCGCACGGCCTGTTCGTGCCGCCCGAGATGGATGGCGTGCCGGTCATCAGCCAGCCGGCGGTCATGCCCGGCGAGTCGTTCACCTACGAGTACACCCTGCGCAACGCGGGCTCGCACATGTACCACAGCCACTTCATGGCCGAGCACCAGGTGCCGATGGGCCTCCTGGGCGCCTTCGTGGTGACCGATCCGTCAGCCGATGAGCCCGACGTCGAGCAGGACATCGCCATGATCCTGAATGACGGGCCGCTCGGCTTTACGATCAACGGCAAGGGCTTTCCAGCGACGTCACCGATCGTCGCCGCGCAGGGTGACAAGATCAAGATCCGCTACATGAACGAGGGGCTGCAGATCCACCCGATGCACCTGCACGGCATCCCGCAGCTCGTCGTGGCCAAGGACGGCTGGACGCTGCCGCAGCCGCACTACGAGGACACCGTGCTGGTTGCGCCGGGTGAGCGGATCGATGTGATCGTCGACGCGACCGAGGTCGGCACCTGGGCGTTCCACTGCCACGTCCTGACGCATGCGGAAGGCCCGAATGGAATGTTCGGCATGGTGACTGCCCTCGTCGTGAGCGAGTGACCATGGTTGCCGCGACCGACATGCGAGACCTTCCAGAGGGCTTCGTCCGCCTCGTTGCGTCGGTCCGCCTGCGCAGTGACCCGGATCGGGTGGCCGCCCTCCTCGACGAGGGCGGCCCGTGGGCCGCCGCGCGCGTCGATCATCCGGAATCGGGCGAGGTGCGGCGATTCGAGGTCGATCTGCGCCTGCGAGTCGGCGGAGAGTCCGCCGGGCTCACGACGTTCAGCAAGGCCGCCTACCTGGATCTCGGCCGCCCGCGCCGCACGCCGACAGGCTGGGAGGTCGAGATCGGCTGGCGGGCGTCATCGGCGGCACCGCTGTTTCCGGTCTTCTCGGGCTGGTTGGCCATCGGGCCAGCCGAGCTGCGGATCGACGGGCTCTACGCGCCGCCCGGCGGAGTCGTGGGCCGGGTGGCCGACCGCATGCTGCTGCACGTTGCGGCGAACGCCACCGCTCGCTGGCTGCTCGACGAGATCGACCGCGCCGCCAGCTAGTTCCCCTCGCCCAGGTGGTGCTTGGCGACGAACGCGGCCGCCTGCGTCCGGCGCTGGAGATTGAGCTTCGAGAGGATGCTGCTGACGTAGTTCTTCACCGTCTTGTCGGAGAGGAACACTTCGCCGGCGATCTCCTTGTTCGTCTTGCCCTCTGCCACGAGGAGCAGGATGCGCCGCTCCTGCGCGGTCAGATCGGCCAGCTCATCACTGGCGCCGCCGCTGGCGGCGACCCGCACCCGCTGGAGGACCTTCTCCGTCACGGCGGGGTCGAGCAGCGAGTCGCCACGTCCGACGGACTCGAGGGCCGCGACGAGGTCGCGGCCGCGGACCTGCTTGAGCAGATAGCCGGACGCGCCGGCGATGATCGCCGAGAGCACGGCCTCCTCGTCCGGGTAGCTCGTCAGCATGACCACCCGCGTCTCCGGGCGCGTTGCGCGGATCTCCCGACAGGCCTCGATGCCCGAGCCATCGGGCAGCCGGACGTCCATGACCACCACGTCGGGCTCGAAGCGCGCCGCTGCGGCAATGGCCTCCGCCACCGAGCCGGCCTGAGCCACGACCTCGAAGCCGGTGCGGCGATCGAGCAGCGCGACCAGGCCCTGGCGGACCACCTCGTGGTCGTCGACGACGAGCAGGCGCAGGGGACGCTGGACAGTCTGGTCGGTCATGCGTGTTCTCCGTCACGAGGCGCCGCAGCCCGTCGCGGCAGGATGATGATGATACGGGTGCCGCTGCCCGCACGGCTCGCCACCGAGAACGTGCCGCCGAGCGCCTCGGTGCGGGCGCGCATGTTGCCCATGCCGTGGTGGCCGCGCTCGCTCGCGACGTGCGGGTCGAAGCCGCGTCCGTCATCGACGAAGGTCAGCCGCAGCTCGCCGTCGGTGGCGTCCAGCTCGACGGCAGCGTGTGACGCGGCCGCGTGGCGCGCGATGTTGCTCAGCGCCTCACGCGCCACGGCCAGGAGCTCGGCCACGACCTCGATCGGCAGCCGCTCGAGCTCTTCGGTCGCGACGTGGCTCGTCACGTCGACCGAAACGGCGGCGCTGCGGTGCAGCTCCGTGGCGAGGTGCTGGAGGCCGTCGCGCAGGGTTCCCGCCTCAGCCAGCACGGGGCGCAGCCCGAAGATGAAGTTGCGGATGTCGCCGATGACCGCGTTGAGGGCGTCGATCGCATCGTCCACCCGTCGTGCCGCCTCGCCCGGATCATCGGCGATGAGGTCCGGCACGTCGTCGAGCGCCAGCGTCTGCGCGTAGATGGCCTGGATGGCGCTGTCGTGCAGGTCGCGGCTGATCCGGTCGCGCTCGTCGACGATCGCCAGGCGCCGTACCTGGTCGTGCAGCCTCGCATTCTCGATCGCGATCCCGGCATGGTGCGCGAACATCTCGACCAGCGCCTGGTCCTCCGGGCTGAACTCGTCGCCCCCGAGCTTGTTGGTGAGGTACAGCCGGCCGACGGCCTCGCGGCGCGCGGTGATCGGCATCCCCAGAAACGAGTGCATCTCCGGATGGTTGGGCGGAAAGCCGTATCGCTGCGGGTGCGTTGCGATGTCGCGGATGCGGTAGGCGCGGTTCTCTCGGATGATCAGGCCCAACAGGCCCCGGCCGCGGGGGAGCTGACCGATGCGCTCGCGCGCCTCGTCGCTGATGCCGCTCGTGATGAATCGTTCGATGGCGCCCTCAGCGTCGACGATGCCGATGGCGGCGTACTGCGCCTGCACCAGCTCACGCACGCGATCGACGATGAGCTGCAGCACCAGATCGACCTCGAGCACACCACTGATGCCGCTCACGGCCTGGTCCATCGCCTTGAGCTGCGCCTCGGCGCGCTCTGCACGGGCGCG
>JAICRD010000047.1 GCA_025937535.1 Chloroflexota bacterium
AAATCATCGAGGAGCTGCGCAACACGAACGACGCCGTCCTGTTCATCGACGAGTTGCACACGCTCGTCGGGGCGGGCGCCGCCGAGGGGGCGATCGACGCGGCCAACATCCTCAAGCCGCCGCTGGCGCGCGGCGAGCTGCAGTGCATCGGCGCGACGACCCTCGATGAGTTCCGCAAGCACATCGAGCGCGATGCGGCGCTCGAGCGGCGCTTCCAGCCGGTCATGGTCGACGAGCCGACGGTGGACGAGGCGGTCGAGATCCTGTTCGGCATCCGCGAGCGCTTCGAGGAGCACCACAAGGTCAAGATCAGCGACGAGGCGGTCCACGCCGCGGTCGACCTGAGCGTCCGCTACGTCGCCGACCGCGCCCTGCCCGACAAGGCGATCGACCTGATCGACGAGGCCGGCTCGCGCGTGCGGCTGCGGTCATCGTCGGCGCCGGCCGAGATCAAGGCCGCGCAGCAGGCGCTCGAGGAGGTCACGCGCCAGAAGGACGAGGCCATCGCCGGGCAAGACTACGAGGCTGCCGCTCGGCTGCGTGACGAGGAGGCCCAGGGCAAGGAGCAGATCGAGGCGCTGCGCGCCAAGTGGCACGAGGACCAGGCCAAGGAGGTTCCGGTCGTCACCGATGAGGACATCGCGCAGGTCGTCAGCATGTGGACCGGCATCCCGGTGATCCGCATCAGCGCCGAGGAATCGGAGCGGCTGCTGCACATGGAGGAGGCCCTGCACAACCGGGTCATCGGCCAGCAGGAGGCGATCGAGACCATCAGCAAGGCGGTGCGACGAGCACGCGCCGGGCTGAAGGATCCGAAGCGGCCCATCGGCTCATTCATCTTCATGGGACCGACCGGCACCGGCAAGACGCTGCTGGCCCGCGCGCTGGCGGAGTTCCTGTTCGGCAGCGAGGACGCGCTCATCAAGATCGACATGAGCGAGTTCATGGAGCGCCACAACGTGTCGCGCCTGGTCGGTGCACCGCCCGGCTACGTCGGCTACGACGAGGGCGGCCAGCTGACCGAGGCCGTGCGACGCAAGAGCTACTCGGTCGTCGTCCTCGACGAGATCGAGAAGGCGCACCCGGAGGTGTTCAACATCCTCCTCCAGATCCTGGAGGACGGACACCTGACCGATGCGAAGGGCCGGCGCGTCGACTTCCGCAACACGGTCATCATCATGACCAGCAACGTCGGCGCGCAGCAGCTGCAGCGGGACACGTCCATCGGCTTCCGCGCCGGTGGTTCGGAGGCCGCGCAGGCCAACGCGGAATACGACCGCATGAAGGACAAGGTGCTCTCGGAGCTGAAGAACACGTTCCGCCCGGAGTTCCTCAACCGCATCGACGCGACCGTCGTGTTCCGCAGCCTGACTCGCGAGGAGATTCGCGAGATCGTCGACCTGCTGCTGGCGCGCGTGAAGGCGCAGCTCGCGGGCCAGGAGATGGAGCTGGTCGTCACCGATGCGGCCAAGGACGCGATCATCGTCAAGGGCTACGACCAGGCGTACGGCGCCCGGCCGTTGCGCCGCGAGATCCAGAACCAGATCGAGGATCCGCTCGCGGAGCGCATGCTCCAAGCCTCGTTCAGCCCGGGCGACACGATCGTCGTCGATGTCGGGCCGGACGATACGTTGACGATCGAGCGCGCCGCGCCGGCGAAGCGCCAGCCTGCCAAGGCCGCTCGCTGAGGCGTCGCGCCGCCAGCCGGATCCGGTAAGCCGCCGGTAAGCGCTGCGCCGATACCGGCGTGGCAACATGGCGCCACATCCAGCCCGAGGTGACCGTGCCCGTCCGTACCACCGCCTTCGTTTGCCAGGAGTGCGCGGCATCCTCGCCGAAGTGGGCTGGCCAGTGCCCGGGCTGCGGCGCGTGGAATACCATGGTCGAGACGGCCACCGCGCCGCGAGGTGCGCGCGCTCGGACGGCGTCGGCGGCGATCGCCGTGGCCGGTGCCACGGCCGTGATCCCGATCGGCGCGGTCGAGAGTGCCGAAGCCGCGCGCCTCGTGTCGGGCATCGGCGAGGTCGACCGGGTGCTCGGCGGTGGGTTCGTTCCCGGGTCCATCGCGCTGTTCGGCGGCGACCCGGGAATCGGCAAGTCGACGCTGCTGCTGCAGGTCGCCGCGCGGCTGGCGCGGGCCGGCCGCGACGTCCTCTACGTCACCGGTGAGGAGTCCGCGGCCCAGGTGCGCGGTCGCGCCGAGCGGGTCGGCGGCGTGGTCGACGGCCTCCATCTGGCGGCGACCACCGAGCTCGAGACGGCACTGGCGGCAATCCAGGCTTCGTCGCCGGCCCTCGCCGTCGTGGACAGCGTCCAGACGTTGAGCAGCGCCGAGCTGGGCGGGCCGGCCGGCAGCGTCGGCCAGGTACGCGAGGTTGCCGCCCGGCTGGCCGAGGTCGCCAAGGCCGGCCGAACCTGCGTTGCGCTGGTGGGCCACGTCACCAAGGAGGGGACGGTGGCCGGGCCGCGGACGCTCGAGCACCTCGTCGACGCGGTCATCTATCTCGAGGGCGAGCGCCTCGGCGCGACCCGCCTGCTGCGCGCCGCCAAGAACCGGTTCGGCTCGACGGACGAGGTGGGCGTGCTCGAGATGCGCGGCGACGGCCTGGCCGAAGTCGACGATGCCAGCCGCTTCTTCATCGAGTCGGACGAAGCGGCGACCGCGGGCTCGGCGGTCACCCTCGCGCTGGAGGGGACGCGGCCGCTGGCCGTGGAGATCCAGGCCCTGTCGGCGCCGTCGGGCTACGGGTCCCCACGACGCGCGACCACCGGCATCGACGTCAATCGCGTGCTCATGCTCATCGCGGTGCTCGCGCGTCACGCCGGCCTGAACCTCACGGGGCACGACGTCTACGTCAACGTCGCGGGCGGCCTCCGCATCGACGAGCCGGCCGCCGATCTGGCGGTGGCCATGGCGCTCGCCTCGAGCCTGCGCGAGCGTCCGGTACGCGCGGCAACGGCCCTTGCCGGCGAGGTCGCGCTGTCCGGCCGGCTGCGCGAGGCGACGCGTGCGGAGCGTCGCGCGACCGAGGCCTCGCGGCTCGGCTTCGATCGGCTGGTGACCGGAGCGGCGCGCGGCGGCCGGGGCGATGGCCGCGCCGGGATCGTCGTCGCGCGCGACATCCGTGAGGCGATCGGCCTGGCGCTCGAGGGCTGATCGGCCGCCTCGGGCGTTGCATGGACGCGCCATCGGCCAGGTGCTAAGGTGGCCGCCGCCGAGGCGCCGATCATCTCCTTTCATCCCGGGCGGCTCGAGCGGATCATTTCACGCACTCATCGGAACATGACTCGGATCATCCAGCTCACGGGTGCCCTGCTGGGCACCCTGATCGGATTCGCGCTGGGACTCGCGTTGCTTCAGCGTGCCGGCGACCTGATCCAGCCCGCGAACCGGCCCGCCTTTCTGACGGCCTTCGTCGTCGCGACGCTCCTGTTCGGCTACCTCGCCATTCCGTACATCACCATCTATCCCGTCCGTCGGGCGGTGGAGAAGCTGAGCGAGGCCGGCGCCGGCGAGTTCGCCCTGGGCGTGGCGGCAATCATCGTCGGGCTGCTCATGGGCGTGCTCATCGGCGTGCCGCTGGCGCAGATCGGCGGCGTGGCGGGGTCATTGGCGCCGCCGGTGGTGGCCCTGTTCCTGGCGGCAATGATGCTCATCATCACCATGTCGAAGCGCGACGTGCTGCTGCCCGCATTCGGCGCGATGATCCCCGGCGGTCGCCCGCGAGGACCGACGAACCGGGTCGTGATCGACACGAGCGCCGTGATCGACGGCCGCATCGCCGACATCGCGCGCACCGGCTTCATTCTCGGCACGCTGATCGTGCCGCGCTTCGTGCTCGACGAGCTGCAGCGGATCGCCGACTCGCCCGACGCCATGCGCCGCAACCGCGGGCGTCGCGGACTGGAGATGCTCTCGGCGCTGCAGAAGGACGCCGTCACGCCGGTCGAGGTGAGTGAGGCGACGTATCCCGAGGTGCCAGAGGTCGACGCCAAGCTCATGGCGTACGCGAGGGACAACGCCGCCGCGATCCTCACCAACGACTACAACCTCAACCGCGTGGCCGACCTCCAGGGCATCCGGGTCCTGAACGTCAACGAGCTGGCCAACGCGGTGAAGTCGGTCGTGCACCCGGGCGAGGAGATGCGGGTGCGCATCATCCAGGAGGGCAAGGAGCCGGGCCAGGGCGTCGGCTACCTCGACGACGGCACGATGATCGTGGTCGAGGGCGGGACGAAATTCATGGACACCGAAGTCCCGATCAGCGTGACCCGCGTCCTGCAGACCGTGGCCGGGCGCATGATCTTCGCGCAGCCGCGCACCGAGGCGGAGTGACGAGCGGGGGAGGCACATGGCGTCGCCGCTGACTGCAATCCTGGTCGCCGCCGGCCGTAGCCGGCGAATGGGCAGCGACAAGCTGTGGGAGGACATCTGGGGCCGGCCCGCCTGGCGCTGGAGCCTCGACACCCTGCTCGCCGTCCCTGCCATCGAGCGCATCGCCATCGCCGTCGGAGCCGATGCGGTCGAGCACTTCACCGATGCGCTGCCAGGCGAGAGCGAGCGCTGCCTGGTGGTGCCCGGAGGCGAGGTCCGCGCCGACTCGGTCATTGCCGGCGTCTGGGCATTGACCGGTGTGGGCTACGACGACGAGACGCTGGTGCTGGTGCACGATGCGGCGCGTCCGGCCGTGACGGCTGAGCTCGTGACCGCGGTTGCCGATGCCGTCTCGGGCTTCGACGGCGCGGTGGTGCCGGTGGTCCCGGTGGTGGACTCGTTGAAGCGGGTCCGCAACGACCGGGTCGTCGCCCCCGTCGAGCGCGAGGAGGTCGCGGCCGCACAGACGCCACAGGCCGCCCGGCTCGGCGCGCTGCGGGCGGCCATCGAGGAGGCGCATGCCTGGGGCCGCCCAATCACCGATGACGTCGGCGCCCTCGCGGCGGCCGGCGTGCCCGTGCTCGTCATCCCTGGCGATCCCGAGAACCGCAAGCTGACCGAACCGAGCGACCTCGTCACGATCCGCGCCCTGCTCGCGGGGCGCGCGAGCGCGGGCATCGGCGGCGCCGGGACCGATCTTCCGGCCGGCACGCGAGTCGGCATCGGCTTCGATGCGCATCGGCTGGTCCAGGGCCGAACCATGCGCCTGGCCGGGCTGACGTTCCCGGACGAGCCGCGTGGTCCGGAGGGTCACTCCGATGGCGATGCTGCGCTACATGCGTTGATCGATGCGCTGCTCGGCGCCGCTGCACTCGGCGACGTCGGGTCACTCTTTCCCTCGGGGCAGGCCGCCTGGGACGGTGCGGACTCGGCCGATCTCCTCCGACGTGCGGTGAGCCGGCTGGCCGATGCGGGATGGCAACCGGCGAGCGTCGACCTGTCCATCGCGATCGACCGCCCGGCCGTCGCTCCGCGCCGGGAAGAGATCGCGCAACGCCTCGGCGAGCTGCTCGGCGTCGACGTCGGCTCGGTGTCCGTCAAGGGCACGACCAGCGACGGCCTCGGCTTCACCGCCGGCGACGGCGTGGCGGCGTGGGCGGTGGCCGCCATCCAGCGGCGGTGAGCGATTGGATCGGCGGCCGCCGGCCGGTGGTCGAGGCACTCGCCGCCGGTCGTGAGGCGCACCGCCTGATCGTGTCCGCGTCGGCGAGGCCATCCCCCGAGCTGCGCGCCATCATCGACGCCGCGCGTCGGGCGCAGCTGCCCGTCGACCGCGTCCCGGCGGACCGCATGTCGCGGCTGGCGGGGTTTGACGGCCACCAGGGCGTGCTGCTCGAGGTGGGGGAGCGGCGGTGGGCGAGCCTTGACGATATCCGGGGCCGCGCGCGGGAGGCCGGCCACGATCCGCTCGTGCTGGTCCTCGAGCACCTCCAGGACCCGACGAACTTCGGCACGTTGCTGCGCTCGGCCGAGGCCGCCGGCGTCGACGGCGTCGTCTTCCCGGAGCGTGGGGCCGCGCCCCTGAGCGCCGCGGCGGTCAAGGCCAGCGCCGGCGCCAGCGAGCACCTGCTGCTGGCGAGGCTGCCCACCATCGGCGAGGCCATCCACGAGCTGAAGGTCGCCGGGCTCCGGTTGGTGGCAGCCGACCAGGACGCATCCGCGGCCGCGTGGGACTCGGACCTGGCCGGCCCGCTCGCGGTCGTGGTCGGCAGCGAGGGGAGCGGGCTGTCGGGCGCCACGAAGCGCCGATGCGACCTGCTCGTCAACTTCCCGATGGCGGGCCGGGTGGCCAGCCTGAACGCCGCGACCGCCGGCGCACTGCTCCTGTTCGAGGTCGTGCGCCAGCGTCGCTCGGGCTAGACTTGCCGACGAGCCGGCCGAGGTAGCTCAATGGCAGAGCATCGGTTTTGTAAACCGACGGTTGTGGGTTCGACTCCCACCCTCGGCTCCATCCGCTGGAGCCCGACGGCCACTCGTCCGGCGTGCGCTACGTCATCTGCCGCTGGTCGGTGGCGCCGACGTCGGGCATATCTGGACGGTGCTCCATTCGCTATCGTCCCGAGCCCCGTTCCTGCTCGGCCTCGCCCTCCTGCTCAGCGCGTGCGCGGGTTTCGGACCTGGCCGTGACCCTGCCCCCTCGGACGGCCCCACCGCCAGCCCCGAGCCCGTGATCTTCACCAGCGAGCGCTACGGATACTCCATCAGCCACCCGGCCGGCTGGGAGATGCTCGAGCGGCCCGGCGAGTTCCAGCTGACGGCGGTGCGGCCCCGCCACCCGGGGACCGACACGCTCGGTACACCGCAGTCGCACGAGTTCGACATCCTCGACGGGATCGTCGTCATCGGCGCGCGAGACCTCGCCGAGGGCGAGACGCTGGATGCATTCACGGAGGAAGCCTCCGCCGCGACGCGCTGCGGACCGCACGGCCGGGACACCGCGGTGCTCGCCGGCGAGCCGGCCCAGCTGCGCAAGTTCGAGTGCGGCGGGACCCGGTGGCACCAGTTGACGGCCATCCACGATGGGCGGGGCTACATGGTGTGGGTCACGCGGCCGCTGACGACCGACTTCCTGGAGTCGTTCGCCTTCACCGACTGAGGACGGCGGTTGAGGATCCCGCCGCCTATCGGATATACTCGCCGGCGGCCGACGATGCACCACGCGTCGGTCAATTTCGTGGGTAGGTTGAGCAGGTGGTGAGCTCCGCTGACTGTAGATCAGCCGTCTTTCGACTGTGGGGGTTCGATTCCCTCCCTGCCCACCATCCCTTCGGCGAAGGGGCTTCCCATCTGAAGAGCCGGCCGGTCGCCTGATCCTCGCCTCAATGCGGAGATTTACCAAGGTTGACCGATGGTTGTCGAGAATCGTCCGATCCTGCGACACTGGATCTCTCGTCGAGGACGGGCGGCGCACCGTTGAGCCGGGCCCACGTAGCTCAGTAGGCAGAGCACTTCCTTGGTAAGGAAGAGGTCTCCGGTTCGAGCCCGGACGTGGGCTCCATTCTCATCGGTGCACCGATGGCCATGGCTCTCGGAGGCGTCCTGCACTTGTGGATCTCAACGTCGTTCTCCCGTTCCTGAGCTCTGCACTGAGCTTCGTCTTCGCCGCCTTCGTCGGCGACCAGTGGCTTCGCCGCCGCCAGCCATACCAGCTGGTCTGGACCATCGGCCTGCTGTGGTACGGGATCAGCGCCGGCACCGAGTTCCTCGGCGGCGCCTTCGGCTGGAACGAGCCGCTGTACCGGACCTGGTACCTCGTCGGCGCCTTCGGCGTGGCTGCCTACCTGGGCCTCGGCACGGTGTACCTGCTGAACCGGACGCGCTTCGGCTATTTCGTGGCGATCTCGTTCGCGCTGGCCGGGCTGTTCAGCTTCCTCACCAGCATCAAGTACGCGCGGGAGGGCACGCCGGCATCCGACACGACGGTGCTGCTCGTCGTCGGCGCCTCGCTGGCCGCCGCCGTGGTCGTGGCGCTCGTCACTCGCTTCCGCCGCCGCGCCATTGGCCACGTCACCGCAGCCATCCTGGTCGCGGCGTCGGTCGTGGTGACCTGGGCGAGCCTGAGCGCGGCCGTCGCGGCGCCGGGCTTCTCGGTCGATGAGATCGGCATCCCGGTCGGGACGGCCATGCCGGCGGACCTGCGCATCCTGACGCCGCCGTTCAACATCGTCGGCGCATTTGCCCTCGTGTTCGGCGCCGTCTACTCCGCCTACATCTTCATGCCGAAGGTGCGCGTCATGCGCGTCTCGACCACCCTGCCGGTCGTCGGCGCGGTCGGTCGGGCGGTGGCCGTCGTCGTCAACTTCGCGGCGTCGCTTCCGGCCGCCTGGCGGGCGCTGCGCGAGGGCACCCTCAACTCACGCGTGCCGGCGACGATCCTCATCGCCATCGGCGGGTTCATCCCCGGCTGGACCAGCGGCCTGAACCGGTTCGGGGTCACCTGGTCCTTCTTCATCGGTGAGCTGCTCGGCGTCCTCTTCATCTTCCTCGGCTTCCTTGTCAGCATCGAGGTCTTCAGCGACGTGCGGCTGCCCTTCACCCGGATCGTGCTGCGGCGCCGGGACCGGGAGCAGCCGGCCGGATAGGCCGAGACCCACGTTCCGTGCGTGGAGTTGTGCCGCCGCGACGCTCGATATATCGAGCCATCTGCGCACAACGCCATGCCCGCGTGCTGGTTCCGCGATCTATCGAGACTCCATGCGCACGACGTGCGCTGCGGCGCGCGGCTCGTGCATGCCAGGACTCGATGGAGCGAGGAAACACAGCGCGAGCAACGCCTCAGGTCGGTCCGACGCGACAGAGCGAGTTGCCGGATCCGGGCAGCGGTAGCGTCGCCCGCGCGCGAGACGACACGCCGTTGACGATTGGCCGGGTGCTGACGTAGAATCGGCAGGCTTTCCCCCGGTCACCAGGCCCTAGTTCAGCGTGGCCGTCGCCGGCGGAGAATCAGGGAACGAGAACCACGTGGCAAAGGCCGAGAACCGACCCGTGATCGCACTGGCGTGCACCGTCTGCAAGGAGCGCACGTACAGCACGCGGAAGAACAAGCGAAACGACCCGGGGCGCATGGAGCTGAACAAGTTCTGTCCGCGCTGCCGGCAGCATCGGCTGCACCGGGAGACCAAGTAGGGCGCGTTCGATAGGGGTGTAGCTCAATTTGGTAGAGCACTGGTCTCCAAAACCAGCGGTTGCAGGTTCGAGTCCTGTCGCCCCTGCCACCACTCGAACGACCCAATCACCAACTCACTCGTAGCAGGAAGAACGAATCCACCGTGTTGACCGGCATGCGCCGCTACCTGGTCGAGAGCTGGGCCGAGCTGAAGAAGGTCGCCTGGCCGACTCGCGAGACCGTCATCCGCCTGACCCTGCTGGTTTTGGGCGTGTCGGTTGCGATCGGCATCTACATCTACGCGCTCGACCGCGTGTTCAACACGCTGCTGGACCTGGTGCTCCCATGACCGACGAAACAACGCAGGAAACGATCAACGAGGCGACCGAGGCGGCCCGCCTGTCGCGCGAGGCGCCGCGCCCCGGCGACATGCCGAGCGGCGACACCAAGCAGTGGTACGTGATCCACACGTACTCCGGCTACGAGAACAAGGTCAAGGCGAATCTCGAGCACCGCATCGAGTCGATGGGCGTGGAGGACCAGATCTTCCAGGTGCTCGTCCCGATGGAGGAAGAGATCGAGATCCGCAACGGCCAGCGCCAGACGGTGAACCGCAAGGTCTTTCCCGGCTACGTGCTGGTCGAGATGGCGATGAGCGACGAGAGCTGGTACGTCGTGCGCAACACGCCGGGCGTCACGAGCTTCGTCGGCTCGGGCAACCGCCCCCTGCCGCTGGACGAGACCGAGGTCAAGAAGATCCTCAAGCAGATGGGGGTCGAGACGCCGAAGTTCAAGGTCCAGTACCAGAAGGGCCAGAGCGTGCGCGTCAAGGACGGCCCGTTCGCCGAGTTCATCGGCACCGTCGACGAGGTCAATCCGGAGCGCAACAAGGTCAAGGTGCTCGTCAGCATCTTCGGCCGCGAAACGCCGGTGGAGCTCGACTTCCTCCAGATCGAGAAGCTCTAGAGCAGCCGATAGACCGATGGCGGCGCCGGCCGGCGCCGCCGCCAAGCAGAGGGAGGGACCGCATCGGTCCCGGTTGAACCTCCGAAGGAGCACAGATGGCGAAGAAGATCAGGGCGATGCTCAAGGTGCAGGCGCCCGCGGGCGCGGCGACCGCCGCGCCGCCCGTCGGCCCGGCGCTGGGCCAGCACGGCATCAACATCATGGAGTTCATCAAGGCCTTCAACGAGCGGACCGCCGACCAGCGCGGCTACACCGTCCCGGCCGAGATCACGGTCTACGAGGACCGCTCCTTCACGTTCGTGACGAAGGCGCCGCTCGCTGCGGCGCTGCTCAAGCGGGCCGCGGGCGTCGAGTCCGGCAGCGCCGAGCCGAACCGATCGAAGGTCGGCCGCGTCTCGCGCGCGCAGCTGCGCGAGATCGCCGAGATGAAGATGACCGACCTGAACGCGAACACCGTCGAGCAGGCCATGAAGATCATCGAGGGCACCGCGCGCTCGATGGGCATCGAGGTGGCCCAGTCATGACCCAGCACGGACGCAAGTACCTCGAGGCGGCCAAGCTGGTCGAGGCAGACCGCCGCTACGACATCGGAGAGGCCTCCGAGCTGCTGCCGAAGCTGTCGATCAGCAAGTTCGACGGCACCGTCGAGGCGCACCTTCGCCTGGGCGTGGACCCGCGCCACGCCGACCAGCTCGTGCGCGGCACGGTCGTGCTGCCGCACGGCACCGGCAAGACCAGCCGCGTCATCGTCTTCGCGCAGGGCGAGAAGGCGCAGGAGGCACTCCGCGCCGGCGCCGACGAGGTCGGCGGCGACGACCTGGTCAAGAGGATCGACGACGGCTGGTTCGAGTTCGACGTCGCCATCGCGACGCCCGACATGATGGGCACCGTCGGTCGGCTCGGAAAGAAGCTCGGCCCGCGGGGGCTGATGCCGAACCCGAAGTCGGGTACGGTCACGTTCGACATCGAGCGTGCGGTGAGCGAGATCAAGTCCGGACGGATCGAGTTCAAGGTCGACCGCGCGGGGATCGTGCACGTGCCGGTCGGCCGCGCGAGCTTCACGCCGGAGCAGCTGGCCGCCAACGTGGCGACGCTGGTGGATGCGGTCAACCGCGCCAAGCCGTCGGGCGCCAAGGGAACCTACATGCGCACCCTGACCCTGGCTCCGACCATGGGCCCGGGCGTGCGGATCGACATCCCGTCGGCGCTGGCAGCCGCCAACGCCTGATCGGGACAACGAGCGGTGCATCGGCTAAGATGCGCGCTCGACAACAGAACACCGCCGAAGACCGCGATGCGTACCGGGTGAGAGCCCCGGACCAATCGTCGGCGCTGACACTTCAGACGCCGCGGCACGCGCAGGCACGAATGACGACTTCGCCTCACGGCGGTCCTCGTGTGTCGCGCGCGCCACGGGACCGCCGTTTTGCATGCCACTGGAGGAGACCACAACAGACCGATGCCGACCGATACCAAGCGCCAGGCCGTCGCCGAGCTCGCGGAGATGCTTCGCTCCAGCTCTGCCATGGCCGTGGCCGACTACCGGGGCCTGAAGGTCTCCGAGATGCAGACGGTCCGACGCACGCTGCGCGACAGCGGCGTGCGGGTCACCGTCGCCAAGAACCGCCTGCTGAAGATCGCCGCCGATGAGGCCGACCGCGCGGAGCTCAAGGAGCTGCTGAACGGTCCGACCGCGCTGGTCACGATCGACGGCGACGAGGCGGCCATGGCCAAGGCGCTGACCGAGGCGCTTCGACCGTACTCGCGCGTCGTGACGGTGCGCGGCGGCATGCTCGGCAACCGCGCCATCGATGCCTCGCAGCTGACCCGGCTGGGCACGCTGCCGTCGCGCGAGGTCCTGCTGGCCAAGCTGGCCGGTGGGATGGCCGCGCCGATGACGGGCATGGCCGCCGTGCTCGCGGCAAACCTTCGCAACCTGGTCGGCGTCCTCAGCGCGATCGCCGACAAGAAGCAGCAAACCGAGAACGCGGCCTGACGGTCGCCGAAGATCAGACAGGAGAACCGATACCGATGGCGACCAAGACCCTGGACAAGGATCAGATCCTCGAGGCGATCGACACCATGAGCGTCCTCGAGCTGAGCGAGCTGGTGAAGGCCTTCGAGGAGCGCTACGGCGTGACCGCCGCCGCCCCGGTGGCCGTGGCTGCCGGCGCTCCCGCCGCCGGTGGCGATGGAGCTGCGGCTGCGACCGAGGAGCAGAGCGAGTTCGACGCCGTC
>JAICRD010000154.1 GCA_025937535.1 Chloroflexota bacterium
CAGTGCCGGCCCCAGCGGATCACCGAGCGAGAGCGGGGGCCCCGTCGTCTTTCCGGATGGCTTCAGCGCCGAGGCGCAGCCGTGCATCCCGGGCAGCGCCAGCGGCGACGGCTGCGACTCGAACGGCGCGGTCAACAGCGGGTCGGTGTGGATCTGGGTCGGATTCAAGAATGGCACCCAGGCCGATGTGATCGGCGTGACGCTGATCCTGCCCGACGGCTCCACCGAGGACGGCTCGATCGATTTGGCGCAGATCGGTTGCTCACCAACCTGCCCCGGCGGGTGGACCTACTTCCCGTTCAGCGGCCTGCCGGCGGGGACGTACCAGGTCGAGATCACACGCAACGGCGAGCCCGCCGGGTCCACCAGCTTCGAGGTGACCTGATCGGGGATTGGCCCCGGATCTGCACACCCGCACCACTCAGATGTCCGGCCTGACCTTCGAGCAGCTCCGCATTCCCATCGCCGTCGTCCTGGTCCTTGCGGCGGCCATCATCTTCTGGCCGCGCGGCACCGGGGGCGAGCCCGCCACCGACATCGAGAGCCCGTCGCCGTCGATCGTCGTCGGCCAGCCGGGCGGCGTGGTGCTCCAGTCCAGTGCGCCGGCCGCGACCCCGATCCCCACGGTGGCGCCCACGCCCACGTTGGCAGCCACACCGACGCCCGCAGCGGCGGACCAGCCGGGCTTCTCGGCCGAGGTCCTGGCCTGCGAGTCGATCTCCGGCGACGCGTGCAACGGCCAGCTCGGTACCCTGCCGCCCGGCGCCGGCTCGTTCACGGCCCTCGTGCGCTTCACCGATGCATCCGCCGGCGACACGTTCAATGCGGTCCTCAGCGGCCCGCCGGGCACGATTCCCGGCGGCCCGTACACGCTGGGCGGCGGCGGAGACGGCTACTACTACTCGACGTTCACCGCTGGCAACCTGCCGCCCGGCGACTACACCCTGACCGCGGTGCGCAACGGCGAAGAGGTCGCGACGACCACCTTCACCCGGGGCGGCTGAGCCTCAGCCGCCGGCCGATGACTCGGTCACGGCGCCGAGCTCGGCGATCTGGCGCGCGCCCGACGCGCGCCGCTTCGCCGCCAGCGCGCTGATCGCCTCCAGCACGCACCGATGCGCCGCTGCCGCGGTGACCTCGGCATGGTCGAACGGCGGCGCCACCTCCACCACGTCCATCCCGGCCAGCTCGACGGACGACACCACCTGGCGTACGGCGCGCAGCAGCTCGCGGGTCAGCATGCCGCCGGGCTCCGGCGTGCCGGTCCCCGGCGCCATGCCGGGATCGATGACGTCGATGTCCACCGACAGGTAGATCACCTCCGGTCCGTCCAGCGCCTGGGTGATCGCGTCGGCGATGACCGCCTCTGCGCCGCGCTCCTCGATCTCGGTCATGAGGTGCCAGCGCATGCCCTGCTCGCGCATCCACTCGAGTGTGTCGGGCCCGGGCCAATAGCCACGCAGCCCGACCTGCACGAAATTGCGGCCATCGACGGCACCCGACTCGATGAGCCGCCGCATCGGCGTCCCGTGCGAACGGAGGTTGCCCCAGGTCGAGTTGGCGGCGTCGGCGTGGGCGTCGAAGTGGACGATGCCGAGCCGGCGCGGCGCGACCGCGGCGCTGACCGCCGTCGCCGAAGGGTACGTGATGGAGTGGTCCCCGCCCAGCACGATCGGAATCGCGCCGCTGCGCGTCACGTCCCGCACCTTGCGCTCGATGACCGCGTGGCCGCGCTCGAGGTCCATCGGCGTCACCGGCGCGTCGCCGGCGTCGACCACGTTGAGCCAGTCGTACGGCTCGACCCCCAGCTGGAGCGAGTTGATGGCTCCGGCGTGGTAGCTGGCCTGGCGGATGGCGCGCGGGCCGAAGCGCGCCCCGGGCCGGTGGCTGACCGCGTCGTCGAAGGGCGCGCCGACGATCGCGACGTCGGGCCGCTCGCGCGCCAGCGCATCGGCATCGGTGATCCAGGGCAGCTTCTGGAAGCTGGGGACCCCGACGTAGGCGGGCAGGTTGAAGTCGTCGTAGGCGGTGTACGGGTCGGCTCCGGGCGGAGCCTCGTCGTTGATGCCGCGGGGGCCGCGGCCTCGTTCGTCGGTCATGGCGCCTTCGCGTCACCTCCGGCGTCGGAAGGGCGCCGTCGCGATGCGGAGCAGGCCCATCCCGCCCTCGATGCTAGCACTACCATCCGCCGGCAATGGCCGATGCGGTGACCTACTCCGTCGACGAGGCTCGGGCGCTGCTGCCGGAGATCCGCAGCACGCTGCTGGCCCTTGCCGTCGAGCGTCGCCGGCCGAGGGAGGCAGGTGACGACGTGATGGCCCTGCTCGACCACCTCCGGTCGCTGGGCGTCATGGTCCGCGATCTCGACGCCGGGCTCGTGGACATCCCCACCGTCCGGGACGGCGAGCCGGCGTGGCTGTGTTGGCGTCTCTCCGACCCCGAGCTGGCGTGGTGGCACACGACCAGCGAGGGCTTCGCGTCGCGCCGACCGCTCTGATCGTGACGCCGCAGGTCCTCGTCCTCGGCGATGCCCTGCTGGATGTGCAGGACACGCCCGCGCAGCCGATGCGCCCCGGCGCAGACGTGCCGGCCGCGATCCGGCTCGAGCCCGGCGGCCAGGGCGCGAACCTGGCGGTGCGCCTCGCACGGCGTGGTGTCTCGGTCCGCCTGCGTTGCGCCCTCGGCACCGATCCGGCCGGCAACCTCGTGCGATCCGCGTTGGCGCGCGACGGCGTCACGCTCGACGCGGTCGAGGCGTCCGCCACCGGGTCCGTGGTCGTGCTGGTCGGCCGTGATGGTCAGCGGACCATGCTCAGCCAGCGCGTGCCGCTCCTCGGCGCGGACCTCGCGGCGACGGATGCGGCGTGGCTGGTGGTGTCGGGGTACGTCCTGACCGAGCCGAACGTGGGCGACCTCCGCACGCACCGGTGGCCGGATCGTCGCGCCGTCGTTGGCTGCGCGCTCGACCAGGCGCAGGTCGAACGGTGGCGCTCGACGCTCGGGATGCTGGCGCCGGGGCTGGTGGTGCTCAACGCCGACGAAGCGAACGCACTCTCCGATGACGCGGCCGACCCGGCCGTCGCGCTCGCGGACGCGTTCGACGCCATCGTCGTCGTCACCGAGGCCGGCGGCGCACGCGCCGCCATCGCGGGCAGCACGGTGCGCGTCGACCACGAGGCGGTCGTGGCGATCGACACGACCGGTGCCGGCGATGCCTTCGCGGCGGCGTTGATCGCCGCGCTCGTCGGCATGAGCTGGCCACCGGCGCCAGAAGCGCTCGAGCCGGCGCTGGCCGCGGCCGCCTCAGCCGCACGCGCCGTCACGCAGGTCGCCGGGGCCCAGGCACGGGTCGCCGGCGAGCGGTGACAATGGACGCCATGGACGACGGCTGGCTGCGTATCTCCGACGAGGTGCGCGATGCGCTCGACGACGGTCGGGCGGTGGTCGCTCTCGAGTCGAGCCTGATCTCGCAGGGTCTACCGATCCCGCACAACCTGGAGACGGCCATGGCGGCGGAGCAGGCGGTCCGCGCGTCGGGGGCGGTTCCGGCCACGATCGCCCTGGATGACGGCACCGTCGTCGTCGGTGCCGACCGGGAGCTGCTGACGCGCCTCGCCGATCCCGAGCGCGCCATCGCCAAGGCAGCGTCGCGTGATATCGGGCCGCTCCTCGCGCGCAGAGCACTGGCCTCGACCACCGTCAGCGCGACCATGCGCGCGGCCCGTGCGGCCGGCATCGGTGTGTTCGCGACCGGCGGCATCGGCGGCGTGCACCGTGGCGCGTCGCACACCTTCGACGTCTCGAGCGACATCGACGAGCTGGCGGCCACTCCCGTGGCCGTCATCTCATCGGGCGCGAAGTCGATCCTCGACATGCCAGCCACGCTCGAGCTGCTCGAGACGCGCCGCGTGCCGGTCATCGGCTACGGCGTGGACGAGCTGCCCGCCTTCTACAGCGTCTCGTCCGGCCTGCGCCTGGCGCATCGCGTGGACGGACCCGGCGCGGCCGCGGCCACCATCGCGTCGCATCGCGGCATCCCGGGTGCGGGCGGGATGCTCATCGTTCAGCCGCCCCCCGCGGATCTTGCCATCGATGCCGCCGAGATCGATGTCTGGCTGGCCGAGGCGATGGCCGACGCAGAGGCGCGCGGCATCACCGGCGGCGCGGTCACCCCGCACCTGCTCGGACATCTCGCGGCTGCATCCGGGGGACGGACGCTCAGCGTCAACATCGGCCTCATCGTCAACAATGCGCGCACGGCGGGCCTCATCGCGTCGGCCTTGACCTGACCGATTCGGGCGGTATGCTCGGGCGGCCGGTCGGCAAGTGGAGCGGAGGGACGGCGGAAGCCATGCGCATCTACGACGGGAGCCCGCGCCAGGACTGGGAGGAGGTCCTGCGCAGCATCGGCGCCTTTGCCGACAACGAGCACCTCAAGGATCTGCTCCTGCTCGAGCTGGAGGGTGGCTTCGTGCTCCAGGGCCTGGGCCTTCAGAGCGGAGGAGCCGATTCGGACAGCTTCGGCGCGACGGTCAAGCGCACGTACGAGCTGACCGATGAGCAGGTCGCGGAGCTCATGGACGCCAGCTCCGCCAAGCGCGGATCAGCCGATCGCGACGTCCCGCACCCGGACCTGACGAACTACAACGAGCTGGCGATGCGGATCATCGGCGCCTACATCGACAACCAGAAGGCGCACGATGTCTTCCTCTTCGAGCAGGACGGCTCCTTCGTGCTGCGCCTGTTCGGCGTCTCTGGATCTCGCTCCGCGCACCAGCTGTCCGAGTTCACTCGGGACGAGATCTTGGCTATGATCCAGGCCGCACCTGAGCAGCGACAGCAGCCCGCGCCGGAGCCCAGCGGCGCCCAGTAACACAGGAGACCTCCATGAAGGCGGTCAAGGTTCTTCTCATCTCCATCGCGGCGCTCGTCGCCGCCATGATCGTGATCCCGCTCACCATCCTGGCCGGCCTCTTCGTGTGGCTGAAGCTGACCGAAGAGACCGATGACGAGGAGATGGAGCTCGACGACGCGATCTGAGTCGGCCAGGAGCCGATAGGGATCGTGGGGAGGCGGCTCCGCCCAGCCCGCCCTGGCGGGCGGGACCGGCTGCGCCGCCCTCCACCCGTTCAGCATCAGCTCCTGGACGGTCAGCTGACCGGGTTCTCGC
>JAICRD010000017.1 GCA_025937535.1 Chloroflexota bacterium
CAAAGGTCGGCGACCCGGCCGACCTCGATGCGACCGAGCTCGTCCTCGACGCCCAGCAGCCGCGCCGGGTTGGTGGACGCGGCGCGAATCACGGTCTCCGCGTCGAGGCCGCTCGCGACGAGCCGCCCGAGGGCGGGCGCCATCGGGCTGACGGAACCGGAGAACGTTCCGTCGGCGAGGCGCGCCACGGTGCCGTCGCTCGCGACCTCCTGGCTGCCCAGCCGATACCGCCCCGGCGGCTGGCCGAGCGCGGCGAGCCCATCGGTCACGAAGATGAGCTCGTCCGGCGCCTTGAGCCTCGCGATCATGGCGATGACCTCGGGAGCAACGTGGATCCCGTCGCACACCACGCTGACCGTGACGCCCGGCGCCAGGAACCGGCCGACGACGCCCGGATCGCGGTGATGGAACGGCCGCATGGCGTTGTAGAGGTGGGTGCCCAGGCGCGCGCCGGCACGAATCGCGTCGTCCGCCTGCTGCCAGCTCGCGTCGGTATGGCCGATGGCGACGATCACACCTTCGGCAGTGAGCCATTCGATGAGCTCAATCGCGCCCGGCAGCTCCGGCGCCAGCGTCACGATCCGAACCGGACCCTCCGCGAGCCATCCCCTCGCCTCGCCGATATCCGGAGGGCGGAGCGCCGATGCGTCGTGCGTTCCACGGTACTCCGGCGACAGGTACGGGCCCTCGAGGTGAATGCCCAGCGGCCGAGCCACGCCGGGCGGCATCGGTCCGGACAGGTTGGCGATGGACGGCGCGTATCGGTCCGGTGCAGCGCTCACGATCGTCGGGACGAAGGCTGTCACGCCGGTCGACGGCAGGGCGTTCGCGGCCCGCGCGACCTCGGCTGCCGGATCACCGAAGTCCACGCCGAAGCCGCCGTTCAGCTGCGCGTCGACCAGACCGGGCACGATCCAGGCGTCGGCCCCGCCGATCGCCTCCGCCGGCGCCTCGCCCGCATCGGCGATGCGCGCGACCCGGCCATCCTCGATGACCACGAGCCGGAGGCCCTGGTCCTCCGGCGCCAGGAGCCGGCCGAGCATCGAAATCACGCCGAGCACTCTACGCGGTAGGCTTCACGGCATGACGAAGATCGGGTACGCATGCATGCTCGAGCAGTTCCATCCGACGGACCTGCTCGATTGGGCCGAGCAGGCCGAGGCCACCGGCTTCGACGCCGGCTTCCAGGTCAGCGAGCACTTCCATCCCTGGACGCCGGAGCAGGGACAGTCCGCGTTCGCGTGGAGCTTCATGGGCGCGCTGGGCCAGCGCACCAAGCTGCCCTTCGGCACCGCGGTGACGTGCCCCGGATTCCGCTACCACCCCGCGGTCATCGCCCACGCCGCGGCGACGCTCGGCGCCATGTACCCCGGTCGCTTCTGGCTCGGCCTGGGCGCCGGCGAGGCACTGAACGAGCACGTCATCGGCGGCGAATGGCCGGAGATCGGGATCCGCTCCGCGATGATGTTCGAGGCCATCGAGGTCATCAACAAGCTCTTCACCGGCAAGGTGGTCAAGCACGACGGCGAGTACTTCACCCTCGAATCGGCGCGCCTCTACACCCGCCCCGAGCAGCCCGTTCCGGTCTACGTCGCCACCGCCGGCCCGCTCAACGCGAAGCGAACGGGCAAGTACGCCGATGGGATCATCACCGTCGGTGCGGCCGACGAGAAGATCAACATGCTGTGGGACAGGTTCCGCGAGGGGGCCCAGGAAGCGGGCAAGGACGCATCGGCCATGAAGACACAGCTCCAGGTGCACGTCAGCTGGGCGCCCACGCAGGAGGCCGCTGAGGAGCAGGCACTGAAAGAGTGGCCGAACGGCGGCATGCCGTTCCCGAAGCAGGACATCAAGAACCCCGAGGACTTCGCGAACATCGCGAAGCTGGTGCGGATCGAGAACTTCGCCAACCGCATGCTCATCAGCGCTGATCTCGAGGAGCATGCGGCCCAGCTCCAGAACTTCGTCGACATGGGCTTCGACGAGATCTACCTGCACAATGTCGGTCGCAACCAGGCCGAGTTCATCTCGACCTTCGGCCAGAAGGTTCTGCCGAAGCTCAACCTGCAATAGGCCGATGCCGACGCTGGCCGAGGCGGAGGCCCGACGGCGCTTTGCCGCTGCCCGCGTGGCGCGTCTCGCCACCGTCCGGCCCGACGGGCGGCCGCACATCGTGCCGATCGTCTTCGCTCTCGACGGCGATACGGCCTACTCGATCGCCGATCCGAAGCCCAAGCGCGGCCTCGACCTGCTGCGCCACCGCAACATCGCGGCGCACCCGGCGGTGTCAGTGCTCGTCGACGAGTACCGCGAGCCGTGGGAGCGCATCTGGTGGGTACGGGCCGACGGCTCGGCACGGGTGGTGGTATCCGGGATGGAGCGCGACACGGCGCTCGAGCTCCTTCGGGCGAAATACCGCGAATACGCGGAGTGGACGACTCCCTTCGGCGCCGCGACCGTCATCTCCGTCGAGCGGTGGTCGTCCTGGGAGATCTGAAAGCTTCGGCGTCAGTCGTCCCCGAGCCGCACGCGCCGAAACATGAAGTACAGGGCGACGTCGTAGACCGCCTTGAGGCCGCCCGCGACGAGGAACGGCACGCCCGCTGCCATGGTCATCGAGACCGATGCCAACGCCGGGCCTACCGGCCTCACCACGTGCCGTGCCGCGTTCGTGTACGCGGCGGCGGCCGTCCGCTCCGCCGGATCGACGAGTGCAGCGACGTACGCCTGCCGGGCCGGCACGTCCATCTGTGACAGCGCCGAGCGCGCCAGCAGCAGCAAAACGGCGACCGCAAGCGATGGCGCAAGCGGGATGAGCGCAAGGATCACGTTCGACGGCAGGTGGGTGAAGACCATCGTGTTCAACAGGCCGATGCGTCCGCCGAGCCAGCCCGCCAGCACGGACGAGCCCGCCTGGAGCAGTCCGACACCGAAGAAGACGAGGCCCATGAGCGCCGCGTCGGCGCCGAACTGGCGCCCGAACCAGAAGACGATGAAGCTCTGCACGATGAACCCGCCGGCGAACGCGTCGACGGCGAAGAGGCCGGCGAGCCGCCGGACCACGCCGCGCGAGCGGTGCAGGCCACGCTCGCTCCGCCCCACAGCCTCGACCTCGACCGCGGTGGAAAGGCGCGCCGCCAGCACGGCGCAGGCGACCGCGCCGACCGGCATGACCAGCAGCCAGCGCTGGTCGGGCGGCAGCGCGGGAATCAGGTCGCGGAGCGCCGCCGGCCCGCCGGCCACGAGCGCACCGGCCGCGCCGGCCAGGTAGGCCACGGCGTTGTACCGCCCGTACACCCGGCTCCGCTCGGTCGCGGGCGTCGAGGCCAGCATCGCCTGCTCCACGCTCGTTATCGGCCCCGACTCGTTCGGGTCGGTGGAGAGGGTCCCCGTCAGGGCGACGACGATCAGCAGCGGCAGCGAGCCGGTGAGCGCAAAGACGGCGCCCGCCACGCCCATGGTCGCCAGCAGCGCGACGTACGTGCGGCGCCGACCGATGGCCTCGCCCCACCGGCCGACGGCCAGCGACGAGATCGCCATGCCGAGCAGCATGGCCGTGAAGACGGCGCCGACCGCGACCTCGTCCAGCCCGGTCGCCGCCAGCGACGCCCCGATCAGGATGCTGCTGAAGCCGTAGAGAAACGCCCGGACGGCCTGGATCGAGAAGATCGCCCGGACGTCGGACACGCCTATTCGATCGCGAACCAGGCGCGAATGCGTCGCGAGACGGTGAGGTCGCCGGTGACCGTCTCGGTCGGTACGCCGCCCATGTCCGCCGCCTGCATCATCGCCATCTTGGGCATCGGCGGCCCGAGGTCGGCCTCCTCCTCGATGCGCACAACGCCGCCGAGAGCGGTGCCGGCGGCGGCAGCCAGCACCTCCGCCTTCGCACGCGCCGCGCTCATGGCGGCGGCCAGCGCCTCGTGCTCTGCCGCAGACGGATCCGACGCTTCCATGCGCGCGCCATGCACCTCGTTGGCACCACTCGCGGTGAGCGCGTCCTGCACGTGCCCCAACAGGTCGAGGTCGCGGACGCGGACGGTCATCTGCCGGCCCGCGCGGTATCCGATCAGCCGCTGCCCCTTGCGGTAGTCGTACTCCGGACTCACGGCAAGATCGGGCGCGTTGAGATCCGCGTCGCCGATGCCGAGCGCGCGGAGCGCGGCCAGGACCGCCGATGAACGCCGATTGACGTCGTCACGCGTGGCGGCAAGCTCCTTCCCACTGCCCGACACGGCGAACGACACCACGGCCAGGTCGGGCGCAACCGACGCCTCGCCGCTCGCGACGACGCTGATCCAGCGGGATGCTTCGGGGTCCGTCACTCCGCCGCCTCGAAGACGGCAGCGATCCCCTGCCCGACCCCGATGCACATGGTGGCGAGCCCGTATCGCGCGCCGCGGCGGCGCATCTCGTGCAGCAGCGTCGCCGTCAGCCGCGCGCCTGAGGCGCCCAGGGGGTGGCCGATGGCGATCGCGCCGCCGTTGACGTTCGTCTGCTCCGGGTCCAGCCCCAGCTCGCGCATGACGGGCACGGCCTGGGCGGCGAACGCCTCGTTCAGCTCAACGAGATCGAGATCGCTGACCGATAGCCCGGCGCGTTCGAGCGCCTTCCGCGAGGCGGGAATCGGGCCGAGGCCCATGGTGGCGGGGTCAACGCCGGCGACCGCCGAGGCAACGAAGCGCACCACGGGACGGAGGCCGGCCTCGCGTGCGGCGGCCTCGCTCATCACCAGGAGCGCCGCGGCGCCATCGTTGATGCCGGAGGAATTGCCGGCGGTGACCGAGCCCGACGCGTCGCGCTTGAAGGCCGGCTTCAGCTTCGCCAGGGACTCCATCGTCGCGTCGGGGCGCGGATGCTCATCGGTGTCGACGGTGCGCGTCGCCTTGCCATCCGGAACCTGGATGCCGACCACCTCATCGGCGAAGCGTCCGGCGGCGTGCGCATCGACCCAGCGCTGCTGGGAGGTCAGGGCGAAGGCATCCTGCTCCTCGCGGCTGACGCCGCAGCGGGCGACGACGTTCTCCGCGGTCTCGCCCATCGAGTACGGGTAGTAGGCATCGGCCAGGCGAGGGTTGGTGAAGCGCCAGCCGAGGGTCGTGTCGTACATCTGCTGCTCGCCGCGCGGGAAGGCGGCCGACGGCTTGGCCATCACGAACGGCGCGCGGGTCATGGATTCGACGCCACCGGCCACGAAGACGTCGCCGTCGCCGTAGGCGATGGCGTGCGCGGCAGCCACCACCGCCTGGAGGCCCGAGCCACACAGGCGGTTGACGGTCTGGCCCGGGACCTCCTTCGGCAGCCCGGCCAGCAGGGCCGACATGCGGCCGACGTTGCGGTTGTCCTCGCCCGCCTGGTTCGCCGCGCCGAGAATGACGTCGTCGACCGTCGCCGGGTCGAGGCCGTTGCGGTCGATGAGCGCTCGGATCACGTGCGCGGCCATGTCGTCTGGACGCACATCCTTGAGGGCACCCCCGTAGCGGCCGAAGGGCGTGCGCAGGCCATCCACGATGACGGGCGTGCGGGCGCGATCAGGGCTCATTCTCCGCCGATGCTACCGCCTTGCCGGCTCCTGCGACGAATCAGCCATCCACTTCGGGCCGTACCATCGGCGAGGAGCAGATACCGGAGAGACCCGCATGGACTTCTATCCCTGGCTCAAGGCGCTGCACGTCCTGCTGGCGATCGTGGCGGTCGGATTCAACATGACGTACGGCATCTGGCAGGCACGTGCCGGGCGCGACCCGCAGCACATGGGCTACGCCCTGCGCGGCATCAAGTTCATGGACGACAAGGTGGCAAACCCCGCCTACGTCGGGCTGGCCGTCGTCGGGGTGATCCTGGTGCTCATCGGCCCATATGACTTCGAGAACCTGTGGGTCATCGTCAGCATCGGCCTGTACGTGCTGCTGGTGGTCATCGGCCTGGCGCTGTACTCGCCGGTCCTCAAGCGCCAGATCGCCTCCTACGAGGCACGTGGCGCGCAGACCGATGAGTTCGCCGCGCTGAGCACGCGCTCGCGGTTGCTCGGCGCCGTCCTCGGGGTGATCGTGATCACGATCATCGTCCTGATGGTGGTGAAGCCGGGCGTCTGATCAGAAGCTGGGCGGCGTGATCACGAACAGGATGCGTGCCGTGCCCGGTCCGGGGTTCTGGTTCCGATGGGGAACCCGGCTCGAATAGCGAATCGCGTCACCCTCGTCCAGCCTGTGGTGCTCGGCACCGACCCACAGGTCCAGCGAGCCCTCGAGCACGATGAGGCACTCTTCGTCCGATTCGTGCGTGTACGCCTCGGGTCCCGTGCCGCCGCCGGGCTCGACGACGGACATGATGACCTGCAGCCTGCCGTCGCTGCCATCGGTCAGGAACTCGTCGCGAGCGTTGAGCCCTGGGTAGGTCACGACCCGGCGCTCGGATGCCCTCACCAGCTGGCCGTGCGGCCCCGCCTGGTCGAGGATGACGCCGATCGACGTCCCCAGCGCGCCCGCGATCCGGCGGAGCGTCGCGATCGATGGGCTGGCGATGTCTCGCTCCACCTGCGAGAGGAAGCTCTCGGTGACGCCAGACGCTTCCGCGACCTGGCGCAACGTCAGTCCGCGGCCGCGGCGCACGCTGCGGAGGCTGGCACCGATCATCAGCTCGGCATCGGTCATCGCAGACAAGTCTAAAGGATCGCTTCAGCCTGTCGCCGTTGACCACGGCGCAGCATTGCCGATACAGTCGCGACACTGTAGTACCGCTTCAGGACAGCATGCCCGAGCCACCCGATCCTGCCACGCTCCCCGAACCGGGCCAGCGCCGAAGCTGGTGGCTTCGCGAGGCGCTCGCGCGCGAGGATGATCCATCGCCCGCGCCACCGCTCCGGGGCAGCACCGAGTGCGACGTCGCGATCGTGGGCGGCGGCTACACCGGCATGTGGACCGCGTACGACCTCACCGAACGAGCGCCCGGGACGAGGATCGTGATCCTCGAGCGGGACATCTGCGGCGGCGGGCCGAGCGGCCGCAACGGCGGGTTCGTGCATGGCTGGTGGGACCAGCTGCCGCTCCTCGTCGAGCTCTACGGCGCGGAACGTGCCCTCGAGGCGGCTCGTGCGTCGGAGCAGGCGGTCCAGCAGATCGGCCAATTCTGTGACCGCCACGGGGTCGACGCGTGGTTCCGGCAGGACGGCTACCTCCAGGCAAGCGCGTCGCCGGCGCAGGACGGGTCGTGGGACCGCGCCGTGCGCGTGTGCCGCGAGCTCGGCGTCGAGGATCGCTACGTCCCGCAGACGGCGGCCGAAGTGCAGGCGAGATGCGCGTCACCCCGCTTCCGGGCGGGAGTCCTCATGCCGGGCGGCGCCACGGTTCAGCCGGCCCTCCTCGCGCGCGGCCTCCGTCGGGTCCTGCTCGAGCGCGGCGTGATCATCCATGAGTCGACCGACGTCCGCGGCCTCACTCCGGGCCGAACCACGCGCCTGGCGACCGACCACGGGGAGGTACGCGCGGAGCAGGTCGTACTCGCGCTGAATGCGTGGGCGGCCGGGTGGCCGGGATTCCGGACGCGCCTCATGACCTGGGCCAGCTACATCGCCCTGACCGAACCGATCCCCTCCCGGCTGCGCGAGCTCGGCTGGACGGGCGGCGAAGCGGTGACCGACTCGCGGTTCACGATCCACTACTTCCGGACGACACGCGACGATCGCATCGCGTTCGGTGCGGGCGTCGGCGCCGCAGGCTACGGCGGGCGCATCGGTCGCTCCTTCGAGGGCGATCGCGGCGCGGTGGCCCGCGCGGTGTCCGGGCTGCATCACCTCTTCCCGTCGCTGGCCGACGTCCGAATCGACGACGCGTGGGGCGGCCCGATCGACATCTCATCGGACCGCCTGCCGACCGTGGGCTCCATGCACGGCGGCCGCGTCCACTTCGCCCACGGCTATTCCGGCAACGGCGTCGGCCCGTCCCGACTGACCGGGCGGATCCTCGCTGCCATCGTGGCCGGAGCGGGCGATCCGGTCGCGCGTCTGCCGATCGTCGGCGCGCGACCGCGCCGCTTCCCGCCGGAGCCATTCCGGTACGTCGGCGCGCGGCTGATCCGCGAGGCCTTGGTCCGCAAGGACGAGAGCGAGGATCTCGGTCGGCGTCCGAACCCGCTCATCCGCCTCATCACGCGCATCCCTCGCCTGATGGGCTATCGGTTCGGCCATTGAGTCTGAAGTCTTGCTTCAGAAGTGTTGACCGCCGTTACAGTCAGATACTAGGATCGCTCCTTGAGCGACACTTAAGGGGGTTGACGCCCGGAGTCGGGCGCCGCAGGAGGCCACCGAGCATGCGACTTCCGTATCCGGCGCGATTCTTGACGGTCCTAATGATCATCGGCTTCGTGCTCGCCGCGTGCGCCACGCAGTCTGGTGACGGTTCGCCCGGCGAGTCGACGGCTGAGTCCGCCGCAGGGACGAGTGCGCCGGCCCCGAGCGCCGCCGCGGAGGAGCCGAACGAGCTGCTCGTCCTCGAGTGGGGCGGTTACGAGGCGGAGGAGTTCTGGACCGACTTCAAGTCCGCGCACCCCGACACCGACGTGACGTTCGAGTTCGGCGACACGGACGCCAACATCCTGGCCCAGATGCAGGGTGGCAGCCAGGCCGACATCTTCCACTTCTACACCGGCTGGCAGCAGTTCTACGTCGACGAGGGTCTGGTGCAGGAGATCGACACCAGCAAGCTCACCAACTGGGACAAGGTTCCCGCCGAGTACCAGGAGCTGGGCCAGATCGACGGCAAGCAGTACTTCGTCCCATGGGACTGGGGCTTCACCTCGATCCTCTACAACACCGAGCAGGTCGACGAGGTCACGAGCTGGGACGCGCTGTTCAACGAGGACTACGCCGGCCACATCTCGATGTGGAACGACGGCCCGGGCGCCGTCGCCGTGTCGTCGTACATCAATGGCTGGGACGAGACCGCCCTGACCGATGACCAGCTCGCGCAGATCGAGCAGGACTGGATCGATCAGAAGCCACTCAACGCCTTCTACTGGTCCGGCGAATACACCGATCTCTGCCCGGCCGTGCAGGACGGAACCATCTGGGTCGCCTACGCCTGGCAGGGCTGCTATGCGACGGCGCTGGCGGCGGGCGATCCGGTCGCGTACGCGAATCCCGAAGAAGGTCGCAACTCCTGGGTCGGCCTGTACGGCATCAGCGCCGATTCGGACAGCCCCGAGCTGGCGCTCGAGTTCCTGGACCAGAAGCTGGCCGAGACCTCGTGCGCGAACGCGGTCACGCTGTTCTACTACGGCTGCGCGAACGGTGACGTGATGTCCTCGATCGACGACCCCGTCCTGATCGAGGCGTTCGGGCTTGACGACCCGTCGATCCTCGAATCGACCAACTTCACGCCACTCGTCACCGAGGAGCAGCGCGAGGCGTGGACCGCCATGTGGGAGCGCGTCCAGGCGAACTGAGCCACCGTCGAGGGCGAGCCGCGCAATGCTCGGACGTCGAGGGACGCTGAGGTTCCTCGTCACGCCGCCAGTGGCGTGGCTCGCCCTCTTCTTCATCGTGCCGCTCGCGCTGATCGCGGCATTCAGCCTGCGCGCCGGATCGGGCGCGGTCGGTCCGGACGAGCCATGGCTGGCATCGGTCGACCAGTACGCCGAGCTCGCCGGCACACCGGCCTTCCTGCGACTGCTCGGGCTTTCGGTGCTGGTCGCCATCGGCGTGGCAGTGCTTGCCACCCTGCTGGCCTATCCGATCGCCTACTTCCTCGCCTTCCGGGCCGGCAGGCGCGCGTCGCTGTACCTCACGCTGCTGCTCGTCCCGTTCGCTGTGAGCTACCTGCTCCGGGTGATGGCATGGAAGCTCATGCTCGGGCCCGAGGGCGGCGTGAACTCGCTGCTCTCGTTCCTGGGCCTGACCGATGAGCCGATCCAGCTGCTGCTCTACAGCCGGCCGGCGGTCATCATCACGCTCGTCTACGTCTGGATCCCGTTCGCTGCCCTGCCGATCTACGCGGCCATGCAGCGCATCGATCGCCACCAGCTGGAGGCCGCGGCGGACCTGGGCGCCGGACCATGGAGCCGGTTCTGGCGCGTGACGGTCCCGTTGAGCCTGCCGGGGGCACTGGTCACCTTCTTCATGGTCTTCATCCCGACCGTGGGCGAGTACGTCACGCCGGCGCTGGTCGGCGGGACCGATGGAATCATGTACGGCAACATCATCCAGGGCTTCTTCACCCGCTCCGCCAACTGGCCGCTGGGCTCGGCGATGGCCATGACAATGCTCGTGCTGACGCTGGCGGTCGTGCTGGTCGGCCTTCGGGCGGTCAACCTGCGGCGGGTGCTCTCGTGACGGCCATCGGCGTGGGGCGCACGCGCGTACCGCTGCGGACCTTCTACGTCGGCATGCTCGTCCTGCTCTACCTGCCGATCGCGGTCCTGTTCATCTTCTCCTTCGGCACCGGCACCACGCTCTCGTTCCCGCTCAGTGGACTCACGCTGGACTGGTACGCGGAGGTCCTCGACAACGGCGCGATGATCGACGCCGCTCGCAACAGCCTCGTCGTCGGGGTCGCGGCCGCCACGACCGCAACGGCCATCGGCTGCCTGGTGGCGGTCGCCGTCCTGCGGTTCCGATTCCGTGGCCGAGGGCTCCTGCTGGCCCTTGCGGGTCTGCCGCTGGTCGTGCCATTCGTCGTCATGGGCGTCGCGTTCTTCCTGCTGTTCGTGACGGTCGACCTGCCGCGCTCGCTCGTGACGGTCGCGATCGGGCACAGCGTCATCGGCGTCCCGTACGCCACGCTCATCGTGCTGGCCCGGCTGTCCGGGCTGGACCCCGCCCTCGAGGACGCGGCGATGGACCTCGGAGCAACGTATCCGTCCGCGCTGCGCCGCGTCGTCGTGCCGCTCATGGCACCGACGCTGCTGTCGGCGTGGCTGACCTGCTTCATCGTCAGCTTCGACGAGATCGCACTGGCGATCTTCCTGGTCGGCGGCGACCCGACGTTCCCGGTCTTCCTCTACGGCCAGCTCCGCTTTGCGCAACGGCTGCCGGTCCTGATCGCGATGGCCGTGCTCCTGATGCTCGGGACGGTTGCGCTGACTCTCATCGCGCTGCGCATTCGAGGCCGCGATGACTGACGAGCTCGACAACGTCGACGCTACCCGCGGGCCGACCGCCTCGCAGGCTGCCGGGCTGACCCTGGCTGCCGCGCGCCGGGTGATGGCCGCTGCCGAGGCTGCGGCACGCGAGATGAAGGTTGCCATGTCGGTGGCGGTGGTCGACTCCGGCGACCAGTTGGTCGCCTTCGCTCGGATGGACGGAGCGGACCTGGTGAGCGTCGGCCTGTCACGCGACAAGGCCTTCTCGGCGCTGGTGAACCGGATGCCGACGCGCGACCTGGCACCGCTCGTCCAGCCGGGAGCGGAGTTCTACGGCTACGACTCGCTGGCCGGCGGCCGGATGGTCGTCTTTGCCGGCGGCATGCCGCTGCTCCGCGATGGCGTCCTGGTCGGGGCGATCGGCGTCAGCGGCGGCAGCGGCGACGAGGATCAACGAGCCGCCGACGCCGCCGTCGCGGCCTTCGATCAGCGGCTGTAGTCGCGGGCGGCGTCGATCTTCGCCATTTCGTTTATGCCGCGCAACCGCCAGCCGAGGATGACGAGGAAGACCCCGAAGACCAGCGCGAATGAGCCGATGAGCCACACCAGGCTCAACGCACCCACGCCCGGAAAGACGAGCAGGATCACGCCGAACAGGATCGAGGCGAGACCCGCCAGGCCCAGCCAGAATTCGCCCCTGATCTGCTCGCGCAGCCGGATGGCGGCGATGATCTCGAAGATGCCGGTCACGATCGCCCAGGCGGCGATGATGATGACGAGGACGTCGGCGGCGAGCACTGGAAAGACCAGGGCGATGATCCCGGCGATGATGCTGACGACGCCCTCCAAAATCTCCAGCCACCAGCTCTTGTCGCGGTTGCGACCGCCGATGCCGGTCACCAGGCTGGTCACCCCGTCGATCAGCGCCCAGGCGGCGAAGAGGCCGACGAGGACCGCGATCCCGAGGCCCGGCGCAAAGAAGGCGAGCACGCCGAACGCGATGGCCAGCAGCCCGCGCACGACGAATGTCCACCACCACCGCGCGAGCGCAACCGTCCCCGCCATGTCGAGTCTCACGGCCACCGTCTCATCCTCCTGAGGTTCGGCTTGCGGTCATGCATCTCCCGCGCCGCGGACGGAGCTATGCGATGCGGCGCGCCTGGGGATGCGTTGCGGACACGGCATCGAGCAGCCGCTTCGAGGCCGCAGCCACCTCCGCGACGGCTTCGTCGAACGCGCGCTCGTTGGCCGATGACGGCTTGCGGTATCCGCTCACCTTGCGGACGTACTGGAGCGCCGCGGCGCTGATCTCCTCGTCGCTGGCCGGCACGGGCCCGGTTCGCAGGGTCTTGATGCTTCGACACATGCCGGGAGGATAGCGCTGACCGTCGCCGCAGGCTTCAGCGCTCGACCAGCTCCTCGAGAGAGTCGATCACGCGGTCCGCCGCGGAGACATCGGTCTCGGTGAACTGCGGCACCGCGATGCAGGTCAGCCCGGCGGCCTTTGCCGCAGCGACACCCGAGGGGGAGTCCTCGAGCGCGACCGCGTCCGATGGCTCGACGCCCAGCCGCTGGCAGGCGAGCAGGTAAATGTCAGGCGCCGGCTTGGCGTGCTCGACGTCGTCCGAAGTGACGATGGCGTCGAACGCATCGGCCAGTCCGGCGGTGCGGAGGGCGTCGTCGACCAGGAAGCGTGGCGAGTTCGACGCGAGCCCAAGTGGTACGTTCAGCCGCCGCAGCCCGTCCACCAGCTCGACGGCCCCGGGACGAGCGTCGACCGATTCGCGCACCAGGTCGTGCATCAGCGAGATCATCTCGCTCACCAGCTCATCGCCCCGCTCACGTGGCAGGCCGAGGCGCGACGCGAAGTACTCGGCCGTGAAGTCGAAGCTCGTGCCGATCACGGCCATCTTGTCGTCCCAGGTGAACTCGCCGCCGTGGCGACGGAACAGCTCGACCTCGGCCCGGTGCCACAGCGTCTCCGTATCGAGCAGCAGGCCGTCCATGTCGAAGACGACCGCCCGATATCGCCTGCTGAGCGGCATCGCTAGGCCTGGTTCGCGAAGAAGGACCCGCCCGTCTCGGCCAGCGAACGAAGCAGCGGTGTCGCTCGATACCGGCCATCCGGCACGGAGGCATGCAGCGCGTCGAGCGTGTGGATGACCGGTGGCAGCCCGATCCGCTCGCCCCACGCCAGCGGCCCATCCGGCCAGTTGGTGCCGAGCCGCATGGCGGTGTCGATCGCGTCGGGCGTCGCGACACCATCCGCAACGGCCGAGGCCGCTTCGTTCACGAGCGTCGCGAGGATGCGCGCCTCGATCTCGGCTGCGTCGAGTCGCCGAGCCACATGCGCGGAACGCGACAGCCCAGTCCACGTTTCGCCGCGAGCGCCATCGGAGTCGTAGTCGTAGCAGCCGCCACCCGTCTTCCGCCCGAGCCGGCCGGCCTCGACCAGCATTCGCTGCAGCGGGTGCGGCCGGTAGCGCGGGTCGCCGAAGAACTGGTTGAAGACGCTGACGCTGACGGCGAAATTCACGTCTGCGCCGATGGCGTCGATGAGCTCGAACGGCCCCATCTTGAAGCCGATGCCGCGCATTGCGTCATCGACGGCCTCCACGCTGGCTGCGCCCTCGCCGACGATGCGAAACGCCTCCAGGTAGTACGGGCGGGCGACGCGGTTGACGATGAACCCCGGCGTGTCGGCCGCCACGACCGGCGTCTTGGCGAGGCGCCGCGCCAGCAGCGCGACGCTGTCGATGACCTCGGGGCGAGTCATCGGCCCCGCGATCACCTCGACCAGCGCCATGAGCGGGACGGGATTGAAGAAGTGCATCCCGATCACGCGGCCTGGGTCGCCCGTCGCCGCCGCGATCCGGGCCACCGACAGCGAGCTCGTGTTCGTTGCAAGGATGGACTCGGCGGACGCGACCGCGTCGAGGCGACGAAAGGCGTCGCGCTTGAGCTCGATGTCCTCGGGGATGGCCTCGACGACGAGGTCCGCGCCACCCAGTGCCTCGAGGCTCGCGACGGCGCGAATGCGGGTCATCGCATCGGCGGCCTCGTCCGCGTCGAGCTGCCCCTTCTCCGCCTTGCGCGCCAGGAAGTCGCCGATCCGCTCGCGGGCGCGATCCGTCGCGCCGTCCACCGGGTCGTGCACCAGGACCTCGATCCCTGCCTCCGCGGCGACCTGGGCGATGCCGGCACCCATCGTGCCCGCGCCGAGCACGCCGACGGTGGCGACGTCCCTCACCGGCCGTCGAAGCGCGGCTCGCGCTTCTCCCCGAACGCGGCGACGCCCTCGGCGTGGTCGGCGGTGCGACCGGCCAGCTCCTGCATCGCCGCCTCCGCGGCGAGGGCGTCGGTCAGGCCGCTGTCCTCCGCCGCGTTGACGAGCCGCTTCGTCAGGCCAATGCCCCGTGTCGGCCCGCTCGCGAGCCTCCGCGCGAGCTCGCGTGCCGCCTCATCGAGCTTCCCGGCCGGAACGACTGCCGCGACGAGACCCAGGTCGTGCGCGTCGGCCGCGCTGAGCTGCCGCTCGCCGAGCAGGATCTCCATGGCCCGATGCCGCCCGAGCGCTCGCACCAGAACACGCGCCAGCCCCGAGTCAGGCACGAGGCCGATGCGGTTGAAGGCCGGCACGAAGCGCGCGTCGTCCGCGGCGATCACGAGGTCCGCGGCGAGCGCGAGGCTGACGCCGGCGCCCGCGGCGACACCGTTGACGGCCGCGACGACCGGTTTCGGCAGCTCGCGGATCGCCTGGATGAGCGGGTTGTACTCGGCCGCCAGGACGCGGCGAAACTCGCGCTCCGCGGTGCCGCCGCGGAGATCCGCGCCGGCGCAGAAGCCCCGCCCCGCACCGGTGATCATGACGGCGCGCGTGGCATCGTCGCGGCGAGCGGCGTTGATGCCGGCCAGCAGCTCGTGGCGCAGCTTGGCATTGAGGGCGTTGAGCGCGTCGGGCCGGTTCAGGGTCAGGATCGACACGCCGCCGTCCTGCTCGTGCAGGAGGACCCCGGACTGGTCGGTCATGGCGCCGATTGTAGTCAGGGCCGGGCAAGCGAACGCCCGGCGCTGTTCGCGCCGGGCGTTAGTCAACTGAGGTGAGGATCAGACGGTCGTGCGACCCGATCGGCCCTTGGCGATCATGCCCCACAGGAACACGACGACGATCGCACCGACGATCGCGGCGATCAGGGTGGGGATATTGATCCCCGTCGTCCAGTCCTCGTTCGTGATGAGGCCGAGCAGGAAACCGCCGACGAGCGCTCCAACGATTCCGGCGATGATCGTGCCCAGCACGCCGTATCCCTCGTCACCCGGAACGACCTTACCGGCAATCCAGCCGGCAATGGCTCCGACGATCAACCACGCAATGATGCTCATGAAGTACCTCCGGTTCCCTCCTGGGGAAACATCCACGAGCGTTTTCGCCCGCGCCGCGGAGTCTATGCAGATTGCGTACCGGCTGGACGGCTGGTCGCTCAGCGAGCAAGCGTATAGAAGCTTCCGACGTCGCTCATGCCGGCGGTGAGATAGAGCTGATGTGCGACCGCGCGGTGCTGGCCGCTCTCCAGGGCGGCCGCATAACAACCTCGGCCGACGGCCTCGCTGAAGGCAGCGTCCAGCAGCGCAGCGCCGATGTTCCGGCCCCGCGCCGCCTCCGTCACGATGAGGTCCGGAATCCACGCCTGCGGCCGGGTGGTGAAGAACGGCTGCCGCATCTCCATGCTGATGAATCCGACTGGCGCTCCGTCGAGCGCGGCGAGCATCGATGCGGTGTCGGCGCGCCGGACGTGCTGGTCGTACGTGCGCCGCAGCGCCGGCAGCTTCTCCTCGGCCGGCGCGGGGCGGCCCAGCTCGGCCAGGAGACGCGTCGTGGCGTCGAAGTCCGCATCGTCCTCCGCGATCGGCCGGATTTCGACCCCCGCCGCGGGCTCGATCCCGCGCGTCCGCACCGGCCCGATCTCGAAGTACTTGCCCTGATTCTCGAAGCCAGCGGCCTCGTACAGGGCGCGAGCGACGGTCCGGTCGTACGAGACCTCCAGCATCATCTGGTGCCCGCCCCGCAGCCGCCACTCGGCGATGGTGCTCGCCAGCAGCGCGCGCCCGATGCCCCGTCCGCGGAATGGCTCCCGCACCACCAGGTCACTGATCCAGCCCTCGAAGGTGGCGTGGTTCAGCCGACGGCGGAGCCGCTGGACGATGAGCCCGGCCGGCACGCCGTCGGCGACTGCCAGGAACGGCGTCGCGTCCGGGTCATTCACCAGGGCGTCATAGGCCGGCCGCAACGGCTCAAGGTCGGCGTCGACATCGAGGGTGTACAGCTCGCGCGCCAGCGCGATCGCATCGGCGAAGTCCTCCCGCCCGAGCGGCCGGATCTCCACGCCGGCAGGCCGCGGAACGGCGAGACCGCCGACGGGATGATCGGGATTGCCCATCATGAGACGGCGCTCGCGAGCGGGTATTCGCTGTTCGTCGACCACCGCCAGTCATCATCGGCGACGATGAGTGATACGAATGTGGCCTGACCCGTAACCGGTCCATGGCGATCGAGCGAGTCGCGGGCCGCCGCCTCGACCTCGCGCGCCGCATCATCGCTGAGGTGATCACCGACCGTCAGGTGCGGGATGACCACGTCGAACACTCCCCCGTAGGGAGGGTGTGCCGGCCAGTGACGATGGACGCTCTCCGTCAGGCGCCTGAACGAACTCGCTGGCTCCGGATACAGGACGATGGTTGCTGGTCCGAGCCGCCCAACGCTCTCGAACCGATAAGCGAAAGCTGGTAGCCCGCCGAACAACGACGTGAGGGCGCCACGCACCTCGTCGTCGATCTGCCGGCGAGGGACGAATGGATAGAGCACGGTCACATGGGCGGGGACTCCCATGGATGCAACCGGATCGTGACGATCTCGCAGGTGCGCTACCACTGGCTCGCACTCCGGAACAACGACCACGAGCGCAGAGTCACCCTCGGTGGCAGGGGCTGGGCGCGACATCGCCTAGCGTCCCGTGAAGTCTGGCGTCCGCTTCTCCAGGAAGGCCGCCATGCCCTCCTTCTGGTCGTCGGAGGCGAAGAGCAGGTAGAAGAGGCGCCGCTCATGCGCGAGCGCATCGGTCAGGCTCATCTCGTACGCCGCGTTGACCGCTTCCTTGGCCAGGCGCAGCGCGAGCGGGCTCTTCTCGGCCATCTTCGCAGCCAGCGCGAGGGCGTCCTCGACCACCAGCTCGTCCTGCGTGATGAGCGCGACCAGGCCAGCCGCCTCGGCCTCACGCGCCGTGATCGGCTCGCCGGTCAGGACCATGCGCATCGCCTTCGACTTGCCGATGGCGCGCGTCAGTCGCTGCGTTCCGCCCGCTCCGGGAATGACGCCGATGTTGATCTCCGGCTGCCCGAACTTCGCGCCCTCGCCCGCCACGATGAGGTCGAGCGTCATCGCCAGCTCGCAGCCGCCACCCAGCGCCCAGCCGTTGACCGCCGCGATCACCGGCTTCGTGATCTTCCGGATGCGGTCCCACTGGCCGATGCGGTTCGTGACGAGCATGTCGATCGGGCTGGCGCCCGCCATCTCGCCGATGTCGGCGCCCGCCGCGAATGCCCGTTCGTTGCCGGTCACGACGATGACGCGGACGTCTGCGTCGCGGTCAAGCTCCTCCAGGCTGTCGCACAGGGCATCCATGACCGCGCCGTTCAGCGCGTTGAGCTGCTTCGGGCGGTTGAGCCGGACGAGCGCGGTGCGCTGCTCGGGCTGCCGCTCCACGAGGACCAGCGGGTCGTCGCTCACGGGACCGCTTCCCACCGATCGGGCAAACCCGTCCCGCAAAGCCCGCAGAACTTGTGGTTCGCCGGCAGCCCCTGCTCGCCACAGTTCGGGCAGACCTGCCCGGCGCCGGCCTCGAACCGCCGCAACGCCGCGTAGCGGGGCGGGCGCTTCTCGTGGAAGGCGCGCACCGCCTCCTTCGTCTCGTCCGAGGTGGAGTGGACCGCAAGCCAGTCGCGCGCGTGCTCGATCGTCTGCGACCAGACGAGGTCGCGCCACCAGTTCAGCTGCGTCTTCGTGTAGCGCAGCGCCTCGGGCAGCTTGCGCGCGAGCTTCGCCGCCAGGTCGGCGACGACAACATCCAGCTCGGCCCGCGAGGCGACGCGGGACACCAG
>JAICRD010000032.1 GCA_025937535.1 Chloroflexota bacterium
CGCTCGGCGTGGTGCGGGCGATCGCGGCGGAGCGTCCGCTGGTCATCGGCATCGACGACGTGCAGTGGGCAGACCTCCCCACACTGCACGTGCTCGAATTCGTCATGCGCCGTCTGCGCAACGAAGCGGTGCGCGTCGTCGCTGCCCGGCGACACGAGGCGCTTGAGGGCCGCGCGCCGGCGATGCCCCTCTTTGCGACGAGCGAGCGCACGACTCTGCGCCTCGGCGCACTGAATGCCGATGCACTGCACCAGCTCATCGTCAGCCGGCTGGGAGTGCCGCTCACACGTCCCGCATTGCTTCACCTGCACCGCGCGACGGATGGCAATCCGTTCTACGCCTTGCAGATCCTGCATCACGCGCGGCAGGAACACGCGGCGCTCGCGAGCTTCGAACAGCTCCCGGTTCCTCCCAGCCTTCAATTTCTGCTCACCGCGCGCCTGTCGGGGATCGAGCCCGATGCCCGGCGACTGTTGCTCATCACATCCGCCCTGTCCCGGCCGACCATGCACCTCCTTGACAGGATCCTTCCCGATGGTTCTGCCGCGGATCTCCTGGCATCACTGGAGGCCGACGGCATCATCATCACCAACGAGAGTGGGATCCAGTTCGTCCACCCGCTCCTCTCCTCGACCGTGTACGGAGGTGCATCTGCCGATGAGCGCAAGATGGTGCACCGCCTGCTCGCATCCCATGTCGAGACGCCGGAGGAGCGGGCGCGGCACCTCGCCCTTGGAGCGCAGGAGCCGGACGAAGAGGTCGCGGCCGCACTGGAGAGCGCCGCCGCGCATGCGACGGCGCGGGGAGCGCCCGACGCTGCGGCCGAGCTGCTCGACCTGGCATGTCGCCTCACGCCGTCCCCGCCTGACCCGGCCGCTTCGAAGGCTGCCGGGCGGCGGATCGCACACGCGGGCAGCCTCCTCGGGGCGGGAGATACCCGAGGTGCCGATGCGGCATTGCGGGCGATGCTGCCGGAGCTGGGGCACGGCCGTGAGCGCGCCGACGCACAGGAGCTGTATGGGCGCGTGCTCGCCGCGGACGAACGGTGGGCCGAGGCTCACGTGGCGTTCGCGGAGGCCCTGGCCGATGCTGGTGACGACCCGGCTCGGCGATCCCGGTTGGAGGCCGGCCTCACCTACGCCTCGTTGTTCACAGGCCGCCTGCGCGAGGCGCGGCGGCACGCCCGGAAGGCGCTGGCGCAGGCGGAGACGCTCGCAGAGCCAGCGGTGCTGGCCGAGGCGCTCCAGGCACTCGGCTTCGTCGAGTTTCAGCTGCGGGGAGGGATTCCATGGGATCTCATGCGTCGTGGCCTCGCCGAAGAGGAACGCGCCAGTTGGGCCGCCGCATCGATGTTCGTGCGTCCCCGGTACGCGTTGGCGCAGATGCTCATGGCCATCGACGAACTAGACCAGGCGCGAGAGCTGTTTGCCGCGCTATTGCGGACGGCGGATGAGACGGGAGATGCCAATGCGCCGGCCACTCTCCTTGCGTACCTCAGCGAAATCGAATGCCTCGCGGGGAACTGGGAGGAGGCCAGACGCCATGCGCGTGAAGCACGCAACTGGGCGCTGCAGACCGGCATGCGCACCTTCGTGCTCTCCGTGCAGCTCCTTATCGATGCTCATTCCGGCGACCTTGGGGCGGCTCGTCGAGAAGCCGAGGAGGCGATGGATCTCGTTCAGAGCACGGGCGCGCTATGGACGGCCATCCCGATCCTCGGGGCACGCGGCCTTGCCGAACTGTCCGCGGGGGACCTTGACGCCGCGGCCGGCGCGTTGGCCGAGGCCACCGCCCTGGTCTCTGCCCAGGGGATCGCGGAGCCCGGCTACGGTCGCACCGAGCCGCTCGCCATCGAGGTCGACATTCGGTCGGGGCGCCTGGACGAGGCAGAGCGACGGCTCGAGGCGTTGGAGGCCGTGGGTCGGAGGCTGCGGCGGTCCTGGGTTCTGGCCTCCGCCAGCCGCGCCCGGGCCCTTCTCGCCGCGGCGCGCGGAGACCTCGACCAGGCCCGCGACATGGGCCTGGATGCGCTCGGCGGCATGGAGGAGCTGCGCCGACCGTTCGAGGTTGCGAGAACGCACCTCGTCCTTGGGCTCATCGAGCGTCGGCGCCGCAAGAAGCGTCTGGCCCGCGAGCACCTCGAGCTGGCGGCCACGGGGTTCGACACGCTCGGTGCCCGGCTGTGGGCCCAACAGGCACGTGAGGAGCTGTCGCGTACGGGCTATCGATCCCCCGAGCAGGGGCTCAGCCCGACGGAGCGCCGGGTGGCGGAGCTTGCAGCGGCTGGGTTGAGTAACCGCGAGATCGCCCGTGAGCTTTTCGTCACCGTGAATACGGTCGAGTCCACTCTCCGCCACGCCTTCCTCAAGCTGGGAGTGCGCTCTCGCGTGCAGCTGGTGCGCCGGATGGATCGCTGACCGGGATTCGGCCACGCTCGACACGGGCCAGGTTTCACGGTTCTCCGAGATATCGCTCGCCACAGGCGGCTGCAACGCTGTCTCCAATGGTGATGGGCATATGACCCACCCGTAGAGGAGACACGAGATGGCAGTTCAAGAGGCCGCCGCGCCGGGAGGTATGAGAGCGTGGCGCGGCATCACGGGCGTCGTGGCCGGCGCGGTGGTCATCGTCGGACTCGGCGCCATCGGTCTCGCGTCGATCCCTGGTGCAGCGGGACAGGAACACGGGGTCCTGAGCCGCGCCGACCAGGCATGGGCCACGCGCCTCGAGGCGGTCGCGGCGATGCAGGCCGAGGTCGTAATCGCGCGCGAGCGCGCCGACACGGCGTACTCAGATCGCTTGACGGCACAAGCAGGCGCGCTCGCCGCGAGCGGGTTAGCGCGCGAACGGGCGAACGCCGCGTACTCGGAGCGGCTGACGCGCCTTGCCGAGCGTCTCGCGACGCAGGGGCGGTGACATCGGCACCGACGCGGATGCGCCGACTGAGGGCGGTTGGAATGGCCACAGGCACTCGGACACAACTTGACGGCGGCCTCGTGCGGTGGGCTGTCCCAGTCGCCCTCCGTGCTACCCTCCGCGTTCGGGGCGGTTAGCTCAGCTGGTCAGAGCACCTCGTTTACACCGAGGGGGTCGGGGGTTCGAGTCCCTCACCGCCCACCACGATGCGCCGGTCACTCGGCTTCGCCGGCAATCGCGGCGACGTCCGCGACGCGCCCGTGCACGCGAACCGTCCCGCCGAGCAGCCGGGTCTTCTGCATTAGCTTTTCGATCACGGACGCCGCCGGCTCGCCGTAGACGTCAATCGCTTCAAGCTCGAGCAGGGCACGGAACGGGACGAGCTTCGGCGCGATCAGGTCCATGAGGTCCTCGAGCGAGTCGCTGTCGGCATGTAGGTGCGTGACCGTCATCGTCGACCGGTCCTCGCTGAAGTGGATCGCATACCAGAGTGCTCGCGACGGCCCGGCACGCACGGTCTGCGCCAGCGACTGGGCCGCGGACTCCAGGGCGACGGCCTGGCCCGGACGGATCATCGAGCGATCCACATAGAGGATCAGCGGCACGGTCTCATTGTCGTTGCTCCTTCAAGTCCGGCGCCGCGTGCGAAACAGGGCCGCTCGGGCCCTTGCCAGCCCACAGCACACTCGACAAGATTGGCGAGCAGCTTCGTACACGGAGAGGTCGAGATGGAGATGGTGTCCAACACGCCGGTATCGAGGTCGGCGCCCTCGTCCTCTTCATGCTCCTGCCGCTGCTGGTGATCTTCGGCGTCATCTACCTCGCCGGCCTGCTTGCGATCCGACACGAGCATCGCAATCGCGAAGGGTAGGGCGTCCTGCATCCGCTCTTCGACGACCTGCCGAGGGTTGAGATCGCATTCCGCGGGCCGGTCATCCCCTGGCGAGGCCCGTCGCCATTCCACTTCGTCGAGGTGCCAGAGACCGAGAGCCGGGAGATCAGCGATGTGGCCAGCCTCGTCACCTATGGGTGGGGCGCGATTCCGGTCACGGTCCGCATCGGCGAGACCGCGTGGACGACCTCCCTGTTTCCGAGGAACGGCCGCTACCTGGTCCCGCTCAAGGACGCGGTCCGCAAGGCAGAGGACCTCGCGCTGGGCGATACGGTCGACGTCGAGCTGATCATCCAGCTCAGGGAGCTGCCCCCGCCCGACAGGTGATCATAGGCGCCTGCTACGATTTGCCAACCAACGCCCGAGCACGAGGAATCACCCGATGCCACTCTGGGGCTGGATCGTCATCGCGGCGATCGCACTGATCGTCCTCTTCCTGGTCTTCACCTACAACGGGCTCGTCCGCCTGCGCAACATGGTCGACGAGGCCTGGAACCAGATCAGCGTGCAGCTGAAGCGCCGCCATGACCTGATCCCGAATCTCGTCAACGCCGTGAAGGGGTACATGGACTTCGAGCAGGAGACGCTGACCCGCGTCATCGAGGCTCGGAACCAGGCCGTCACCGCCCAGCAGGCCGGTCCGGCCAACGCCGGCCAGACCGCGCAGGCCGAGAACTTCCTCACCGGTGCCCTGCGTCAGCTGTTCGCGCTGGTCGAGAACTATCCCGATCTCAAGGCCAACGAGAACGTGATGCAGCTCCAGGAGGAGCTGACCACGACCGAGAATCAGATCGGCTTCAGCCGCCAGCACTACAACGGCACGGTCCGGGAGTTCAACACCTCGATCCAGACCTTCCCGAACGTCCTCATCGCGGGCATGTTCGGCTTCCGCGAGCGCGACTACTTCCAGATCGCCGAGTCGGACACCGCTGTGCCCGAGGTGAACCTCCGCACCACCTCTGGCTGAGCCGATGAGCGCCGATGTGCGCGCACCGGTGCCGACCACCTTCTATCGCGAGATCGATCGCAACCGGCGCCGCAGCTGGCTGCTGGTTGCCGCCGTCATCGTGGTTCTCGGGTTGCTCGGTGGGGCGATCGGCTATGCCAGCGGCTTCGGCTGGGGCGGGGTCGTCATGGCGCTGCTCCTGGGCGGCGCGATGAGCGTCGGCTCCTATTTCGCCGGCGACTCGCTGGTCATGGCGACGAGCGGCGCGCGCGAGATCCCGCGCGGCGAGCCGCCCGAGCGCTACCGGCAGCTGGTCAACGTGGTCGAGGAGATGCGCCTGGCCGGTGGCCTGCCGCCGCCGCGGCTGTGGGTCATCGACGACTCGGCGCCGAACGCCTTCGCGACCGGCCGCGATCCGGAGCACGCCAGCGTGGCGGTGACGACCGGGCTGCTGGACAAGCTCGACCGCGAGGAGCTCCAGGGCGTCATCGGCCATGAGATGAGCCACATCGGCAACCTCGACATCCGCTTCACGCTTCTCGTTGGCGTGCTGGTCGGCAGCATCGCCCTGCTCGCCGATTGGTTCCTGCGCTTCACCTTCTGGGGCGGCGGCCGGCGAGGGAATAACGACCGCAATGGCGGCGGGGGAGCGGCCGCGGTCATCTTCGTGATCGCCATCCTTCTTGCGGTGGTCGCGCCGCTCATCGGTCGCCTGGTCCAGGCCGCGGTCAGTCGCAGCCGAGAATCGCTCGCCGATGCGACCGCGGTGGACCTCACCCGCAACCCGGTCGGCCTGGCCCGTGCGCTGCGCAGGATCAGCGACGACCCGGAGGTGCTGGAGGTCGCCAACCGGGCGACGCAGCACCTGTACATCGTCAACCCGATCAAGAGCTTCGAGGAGCGCGCGAAGTCCCTGTGGGACACCCATCCGCCGATCGGCGAGCGCATCCGCGCCCTCGAGGCGATCGCCGGCCAGATGGGGACCGGCTGACCGCGCAGGGTCGCTGCCCCTGCGTTTTCGCCCCACGGGACTAGCGGCCAATCATTGGCTGACTTCTCGCCCCACGAGAGCTTCGGCCAGGCAGACCTGGATGTTGCCTGGCCACAGCTACCGCCCCGCGAGAATTCGGCCACTCATTGTCCGTTGTTCACGCCCCACGAGAATCCACGGCGCAGCCGGCGTCGCTCGGTTGCGACCGCAGGTCGCCATCGGTATCCTTGCGACCGCCCGAATGATCCGCGAGCCGAGGTAGCTCAGTTGGTAGAGCACCGCCCTGAAGAGGCGGGTGTCGTCAGTTCGAATCTGACCCTCGGCACCATTGACGCGGTATCATTCAGGAGCGAGCGGGCGGAAGTGGCTCAGTTGGTAGAGCATCACCTTGCCAAGGTGAGGGTCGCGGGTTCGAGTCCCGTCTTCCGCTCCATTTTCATGTCTGGCTGGTTGCGCGAAATCTGACCTGCTAGCGTGAGGCACGAGCGGTGCCCCGTCGTCTAGTGGTAGGACAGCGGACTTTGGATCCGTGAACCGAGGTTCGAATCCTCGCGGGGCAGCCAGCTGACAACGGTGGCGACGTGCCCGAGTGGTTCAGGGAGCGGTCTGCAAAACCGCGTACACGGGTTCGATTCCCGTCGTCGCCTCCACCTTCAGCGCCTCATTCGCCGACGCCCGCGAAGCTCGCTCGTCCGGCAGGCCGGTAGGTCTGGATCATCACGCCGGTCGACGTCGACCGTGAGTCGAGCAGCTCCAGGTTGTGCGTCTGACCCTGCTCAGGGAAGAGCCGTAGGCCGTCGCCCACGATGACCGGGTAAATCCGCAGGTTCAGCTCGTCGACGAGGTCGCGCTCGAGCAGCCAGCGCAGCAGCTGGCCGCTGCCGTGCACCTGGAGCTCGTTGCCCGCCTGCGCCTTGAGCTCGCGGATCGACGCCTCGACGTCATCGCCGATCACGCGCGTGTTGTGCCACGCCGGATCCTTCAACGTGGTCGATGGCACGTACTTGGGCAGGGCATTGATTGCCTTGCCGAATGGATTGTCGTCGTGCTGCGGCCAGTACGGCTCCCAGATGTCCCACGTCTTGCGTCCCAGCAGGAGCGCATCGGCACGGTCGAACATCGAGATCAGGAACGGGCCCATGTCGGCATCGGCGTAGGCGGCGGTCCAGCCGCCGCGGTCGAAGCCGCCGCGGCGGTCCTCGTCGGGACCGCCCGGCCCCTGGTACACGCCGTCAACGGACAGCATCATCGTCGCGATCAGCTTCATCTTGGTGGCTCCATGGGTGTGCTGGATGCTGCTAAGACCCCGATCCGGCCGCAGGCTCATCGGCCAACCGGTGGTACGCTCGGCGGCGCTCGCGAACCACGCCGGAGTGGCGGAATGGCAGACGCAGCCGGCTTAAACCCGGCGGCCGCAAGGCATGGGGGTTCGAATCCCTCCTCCGGCACCACGCCTACGTTGGCGGTGGCTCGTCCCGCTGCATGGCGTCCTCGCCGGGCGGATCCTCGCCCGGCTGCGCTGCGCGTGGGTCGGCATAGTCGGACGAGTCCGGGTGATCCGGTCCGCCCTCGCCGACCGGATGCTCGTCCTCGGGGCCCTTCCCCGCGCGCCGCTCGAGATCGTCCATGCCGATCGATGCCGGCAGGACGCGTGCCGCCGTCGCTCAGCGGCGACCGAAGAGGCGGCGTCGCTCCTTGCCGGGTGCCGGCTGGGCGGGCTGGATGCCGATGACGGCCTGCGCCACGCGTCGCAGCGACGCCGCGGCAGGGACTGCGGGGCGGCTGATGACGAGCGGCACTCCCTCGTTCACCGACCGGATCATGTCGACCTCGGTGTAGGGGATCTCCGCCGCCGGCTTCGTCCGCAGCAGGTTCTCGACGTCGCGCGTCTTCAGCAGCTCCTTGGGGAAGACGTGGTTCACGACGAGGTGGGCCCGAGCCTTGAGCGGCGTCGTGTCGGCCAGGAATGCCATGAGCAGGCTCATGGCTCGGAGCGCGGCGATCTCCGGGAAGAGGACGAAGACGTGCGCATCGGCCTGCTCCAGCAGCCACAGGCTGCGCGGATCCAGCCGGCTGCCCAAATCGACCAGGATGTGGTCGAAGGACGGCCGCATGAGCTCGATGATGCGCTGGAGGTGCTCGAGGCTGACGCGGAAGTCCGCTTCGGGCCGGACGGGGGCGGCCAGGACGACGAGCCCGGAAGAGTGCTCGGTGAGGTACGTCTTCGCGAGGTCCGGATCGGCCAGGGCCTGGTCGTCGGTGGCCAGGCCGGCGATGTCGTAGCGTGGCGTGAGGTTCAGGTGCGTGGCGACCTGTCCGAACTGGAGATCGAGATCCACCAGGAGGACCCGGGACGCGGGCAGGATGCCATCGGTCGAGGCGCTGACGCCCGGTGGCGGAGCGCCACCACCGGCGAGCAGCACGGCCGTGTTCACCGCCAGCGTCGTGGTTCCGACGCCGCCCTTGGGACTGAAGAATGCGACCAGCTCGCCGGTTTGAGCGCGAGTCGAGATCTCGGGGTGCACCTTCCCGGCGCGGATGAGCAGCGCCATGACGCGGCCCTCGAGCTCGTTGCGAGCGAAGGAGCCGGCGATCACGTCATCGGCGCCAGCCTCGAGGAAGGCGATTCGGGCCTCGACGTCGTGCGCCGGCGCGACGACGAGGATCGGGGTGACCTGGCCCTCACCGGCCGTGCGCAACGACGCGATCGCGCCGGACGCGGCGAGCCCTTCGGCCACGATGAGGTCCACGCGGCGCCCGCGCATCGCCGCAACGGCATCGGCGGGAGTCGTCACGGTCGCGGCCTGGTAGCCGGCGTCGGCGAGTGCTGCCTCGAGCTCGGTGCGCAGCTCCGGGCCGCGCGCGCAGATCAGGATCGAATTGGAGGGCATCGGATCACGGAAGCGGATTGATCGGTGATGCGGCAGTATACGGGCCGCCGTCGCCGTTGCCCGGACCCCGGTCCGGCGCTATACTTGCCGTCGCGCCTCCCGGTCGTGGGAGGCGTGGTCCATGTTTCCAACCCTTTCTGCCGCGCCACGTGCGCCGCAATCCCAGAGAGAGGAGACGACGCGCCAATGCGCCGTTACGAGCTCATGCTCCTGCTCCGCCCGGACCTGGAGGACGACAAGCTCCAGGCCGCGGTCGAGAAGGTCACCCGCGCCATCGTCAACGGCGGTGGCAGCCTCAGCAAGGTATCCCCATGGGGGAAGCGCCGCCTTGCCTACGACATCGGGCGCCATCGCGAGGCCAGCTACTTCCTCATCCATTTCGACATCGAGCCTGCGCAAGTACGCGAGATCGAGCGTGGCATGCTGATCAGCGAGGAGATCCTGCGCCACCTCGTCACGGTGATCGAGGACCGCGGCCCGGCCGATGAGATCGCTCCGGCCGCCGCCGCGCGCTCGACCGATGCCGACGAAGACTCGATCGGTGACGGATCGACCGATGACCGCTATCGCGACGGCGACGAGACTGACGAGCCGGAAGCACAGATGGCCGTCGACACGGATGCGGACGAGGCCGATGACGCGGCTGCCCGCCAGCCCGATGAAGCGGCTGCCGTCGGGGCGGCCGAAGAGGATGAAGCGGCGGGCTGACGCCCGACGCTGAGGAGAAGCCGCCATGACGCTCAACAAGATGATGATCATCGGCAACCTGGGCGCCGATCCGGAGCTGCGCTACACCCCGAGCGGGAAGGCCGTCACCGATCTCCGCGTCGCCGTCAACAACAACCAGCGCGGCGCCGACGGCGAATGGGTGGAGGAGACGCTCTGGTTCCGCGTCAGCGTGTGGGAGCAGGCCGCCGAGCGGCTGGCCGAGCAGCTGCGCAAGGGCAACAAGGTCTTCGCCGAGGGCCAGCTGCGAGTCCGCGAATTCGAGGGCCGCGACGGCGAGAAGCGTCAGTCGCTCGAGCTCGCCTTCGCCCGCGTCGTCAACCTCGAGCGCCGGCCGCGCGAAGAGGGCGACGGCGGTGGCTACGGTGGCGGCTCGTACAGCGACGCCCCGCCCGCGGTGAAGCCGCGCGGAGCGGAGCAGCGCAGCTCGTCGCCGGGCGCCGAGATGGACGTCGACGACATCCCGTTCTAATCAGTTTCGACCGAGGACTTACGAACCATGGCCAGTCCACGATCCCGCCGAGAGTCGGCGGACTACTACCGAGACCGACGTCGCCGCAAGGTCTGCAACTTCTGCGTCGACAAGGCCGAGAGCATCGACTACAAGGAAGTCAACCGCCTGCGCCGCTACCTGAGCGAGCGGGCGAAGATCGAGCCACGTCGGAAGACCGGGACCTGCGCCCGCCATCAGCGGATGCTCACCACGGCGCTGAAGCGAGCGCGCCACGTCGCGCTGCTGCCGTACGCGCCGCAGCACCTGCGGCCCTAGGCACTGATCCGACGGCTGCCCCGGATGGGCGTCGCCGTCATCACGGATGCCGACCGAGCTCCTCCTCTTCCTGAGCGGGCTGGCGGCCGGCGCGTTCGGCGGGCTGCTCGGGCTCGGCGGCGGCATCCTCATCGTTCCGATCCTGACGATCGGCTTCGGCGTGCCGATCACGGCCGCCGCCGGGGTCAGCCTCGTCTCGGTCATCGCGACGTCCGCCGGCGGTGCCGCCTTCAATGTGCGCAACGCCCGCGCCGACGTCCGGATCGGCATGCTGCTGGCCGCCGGCACGGTCGTCGGCGCCCTCACCGGTGGCGTCATCGCCGGGATCCTTCCCGACCGGGTGCTGGCCGGGCTGTTCGCCGCGCTCCTGGGGTACACCGCGGTCACCATGGGTCGCCGGCTGCTGCGGCGACCCACCGCGCGCGACGCCGAGGCGGACGCGATCGTGGACCCTTCGGCGGTGGACGGTCCCGGGGCTCCCGTCTACCGGACGCACCGCACCGGCCCGGGGATCGGGCTGTCGTTCGTTGCCGGGAACGTGTCCGGCCTGCTCGGCGTGGGCGGGGGCGTGGTGGTGGTGCCCCTGATGCACCTCGTCCTGGGCGCGCCGTTGACGGTGGCGACAGCGACGTCGAACTTCATGATCGGCATGACGGCGGCGGCGGGCGCCTACGCCTATCTCTTCCGCGGTGACGTCGATCCGACCTTGGCCGCGCCGATGGTGATCGGCGTCGTCATCGGCGCATCGTTCCAGGCCCGAGTGGCGAATCGCATCCCGACGACTGCCCTGCGGCTCGCCTTCATCGTGGTATTGGTGTACGTGACCTACGAGATGACCCTGCGCGCGCTGGGTGCGACGTGAGCCGGCCCACGGCGGACGAGGACCGGCTCGCGACACTGCTGACGCTGCCCCTCCGCGTCGGAACGCTGGCGGCCGTCGTCCTGGTTGCCATCGGCTTCCTCCTGAGCTGGCTGGGACCGCCGGAGCCGGCGGTGAAGGCCCACACGCCGCTGGTGGAGACGATCATGTCCGGCGGCGCGGCCGCCGTGACGTCGATCGGTCTCCTGCTGCTGACGCTCGTCCCACTCGCCGTCGCCGTCGGGGCGGTGATCGGCTTCTGGCGATCGGGTGAGCGGCGCTACCTGGTCGGCAGCGCGGTCGTTGCGGGCCTCCTGGTGGCCAGCCTGCTCGTCTCGCTCCTGCTCCTCGCGCCATCGACTTGACGCGCGTTCGGGCCCTCGGCGACACTCCTCCCGCCCGAGGGGGAGTATCCCCAACCAGGCGTCATCGTCAGGACGGCGGGTCCGATCCCGCCCGGTGGCGCCGGCCGGCCCGTGCTGCGGTCGGGAGAGACCTTCGGCCGTCGATTGGCATGCGTGCGCTGCGCGCTGCCACCCGCAGCGGAGGTTAGGCACCAGACCGTGGACATCGTCCTGCTCGTCGTCTCCCTGGGCGCGATCCTCGTTGCGGCCGAGCTCTTCACGAACGGCATCGAGTGGTTCGGGCGCCGGCTCAACCTCGCCGAGGGAGCCGTCGGCAGCGTGCTCGCGGCCGTGGCCACCGCCATGCCGGAGACGCTCATCCCGGTCATCGCCATCCTCGGCCCGATCCTGTTCGGCGGCGACCCCGAGGCATCGCATGCCATCGGCGTCGGCGCGATCCTCGGCGCGCCGTTCATGCTGTCGACGCTCGCGATGTTCGTGACCGGCATCGCGATCGTCATCTTCGCCCGCCGGGGGCGCCGCGGGACCGCCATGCGGGTCAACGTCAGGGTCCTCGGTCGGGACGTCGCGTTCTTCATCGTCGGCTACGCCATCGCCATCGGGACCGCCTTCCTGCCGAGCGAGCTCGGCTGGCTGAAGTGGGTCGCCGCGGCCGTGCTGCTGGTGCTGTACGGCGTCTACGTCAGGCTCCACTTCACCGACGAGGCGGAGGAGGGTGAAGCCGAGGACCTCAACCAGCTCCACGTGACGCGGCTGCCGGGCATGGCGGGGCCGCACACGCTCGACATCGACGTTCTCCCGGGCGAGATCGACGAATGGGAGGTCGATGGCGCGACGCCGAAGATGCGGATCATCGTCAGCCAGGTGGTGGCGGCCCTGGCACTGATCATCATCGGCGCACAGGTGTTCGTCGGTGCCGTGGAGCACCTGTCCAACCAGATCGGGCTCGATCCGACGATCCTGGCGCTGATCATCGCGCCGATCGCGACCGAGCTGCCGGAGAAGTTCAACAGCGTGCTGTGGGTCCGACATGGCAAGGACACGCTGGCGATGGGCAACATCACCGGTGCCATGGTCTTCCAGAGCTGCTTCCCCACGATCCTCGGGCTGCTGTTCACGACCTGGGCCTTCACGCCCGACACCGCCATCAGCTTCGCCTCGGCCGGCGTCGCCTTCGTGGCCACGATCCTCATCTTCGGCAACATGCTGCGGACGGGGCACCTGTCGGCCTGGATGCTGCTCATCGGCGGCCCCCTGTACCTGATCTACGTCTACCTGGCGCTGTTCACGCCGCTTGGAGCTGGTGCCGCGCCGCTGCACTGACGCACCCACTGATTCCGCAGCATGCTCGGTGGGCGAGCGGGCTCGGGCAGCCGTCGCGGGTATACTTCTTGCGCTCGAAGCGGGCCGGTGCGCCGATCGACGCCTCGGCATTCGAGCGCATCGCCCAGGGAGGTAGTGAGTGCTGAAGCAGGAGAGCAGACCGCAGGCAGCCCCGGTGGAGACCACCGAGCTGTGGGCGTTCTTCCGCGGCGAGTTCGTGCCGCTGCGCGACGCGAACATCAACGTCATGACGCACGGCTTCAACTACGGCACCGCCGTCTTCGAGGGCATCCGCGCCTACTGGAATGCCGAAGAGGAACAGCTCTTCGCCCTCGAGCTCGTCGCGCACTACGCTCGCATTCGCGCCTCGGCCGGCCTCCTCATGATGGAGGTCCGCCAGTCGCCCGAGGAGCTCGCCGAGATCACCGTCGAGCTCCTTCGTCGTGACGGACTGCGCGAGGACGTGTACGTGCGGCCGATCGTGTACAAGAGCTCCGAGACGATCGGCGTGCGGCTCCACAACCTCGACTCGGACGTCACGATCTTCGCCGTTCCCTTCGGGCAGTACATCGATACGGAGGGCGGAATCCGGGCCCAGGTCAGCAGCTGGCGCCGGACCGATGACAACGCCATCCCTGCGCGCGGCAAGATCACCGGCGCGTACGTCAACGGTGCGCTGGCCAAGAGCGAGGCTCAGCTCAATGGCTTTGACGAGGCGATCGTCCTCACCGCCGATGGCCACGTCAGCGAGGGCAGTGCCGAGAACCTGTTCATCGTCAAGGGCGGCGCCCTCATCACGCCACCGGTGACCGACAACATCCTCGAGGGCATCACCCGTCGCCGGCTGATCGGGATTGCGCGCGATGACCTGGGCATCCCCACCGTCGAGCGTTCGATCGATCGGACCGAGCTGTACGGCGCCGACGAGGTGTTCCTGTGCGGCACGGGAGCCCAGATCAGCCCGGTCATCGAGATCGACCGCCGCGCGATCGGGAGCGGACGGCCGGGTCCGGTCAGCCGCGACCTGTCGCGCACCTACTTCGACGCGGTCCGCGGACGGAACCCCGCCTACCGCGACTGGCTCACCCCCGTCTACTAGGCTGGCGGCGCGGCGGATCGGCATCGTCGCCCCCGGCCGCGCGCCGGGCGTGCGATACCGATGACGACCCAGAACGACCACGATTCAACCCGATATCGCTGGCTCGGGCGCATGCTCGAGATGGTGCCCGGCACCATTTCGTGGGCGGTGCTCATCCTGCCGCTGTGGCTGAGCTTCAGCTACCCGTGGCTGGTGGCCTACTTCGTCCTGAGCTTCGACTTCTACTGGCTGTGCCGTGCGCTCTGGTTCAGTGCCGCGGTGATCGTTGCCTACGGGCGGATCCGCCGCGTCCTCGCATCGGACTGGACCCAGCGGCTCGAGAACGTGGTCCTTGCGTCGGCGACCGTCGCCCATGTCCGAGCGCACGATGTGCCCGAGGGCGCCGAGCCGATGGCCGGGGCGTGGGGCGTGAGCCTGACCGACCGCAACGGTGAGACGGTCAGCCGCCGGGCGAAGCACGACCTGGAGGAGGACCTGCGCCGGGTCGCGGCGCTGCCCGAGCCGCCGCCGTCGCCGAACGAGCTCATTCACCTCGCCCTCATCCCGACCTACACCGAGTCGCTCGAGAAGCTGCGCCACACGGTGCGGGCGCTGGCGGAGGCCGAGTGGCCGGCGGAGCGGAAGATGTGCGCCATCATCACCCGCGAGACCGATGCGGGCGGCATCGCCAACGTCGCGGCGCTGCGCGAGGAGTTCGGCGACGCCTTCGCCGAGTTCATCCACATCCTCGACCCGCTCGAGCCCGGGATCGTCATCGGCAAGAGCAGCGCCATGGCGTGGGGCGGCCGCTACCTGTATCGGCTGCTGGTGCGCGAGCGCGGCATGGATCCGCACCGGATCATGATCACCGACCTCGATGCCGACTACCGCGTCCACCCGCAGTACTTCGCGTACCTGTCGTGGATGCACCTGACCGACGCGAACCGCGATACCCAGCTGTACCAGCCGATCCCGTACTTCCACAACAACATCTGGGACGCGCCCGTCATGCAGCGCCTGTTCGCGGCGGTGCTGACGCAGCTCCAGATGTGGCGCAGCGTGCTGCCCGAGAAGCTCCAGAGCTTCGGCTCGTACTCGACCACGCTGCACCTTGTCC
>JAICRD010000016.1 GCA_025937535.1 Chloroflexota bacterium
GCGCTGTTCGGGAGCGGCGACCTCGCGTCCCTGGACGCCGCCACGCTCGAGGCTGCCTTCGCGGATCTGCCACGAGCGACGCTGAGCGGCACCGACGGCCTGCCGACGGTGCTCGACCTCCTCGTCGACTCGGGCCTGTCCGACAGCCGCGGCCAGGCTCGCCGCGTCGTCGCGGAGGGCGGGGCCTACGTCAACAACGAGCGCGTCAGCGACCCCGCTACGGTCCCGGATCGCTCCACTCTGCTCGCCGGTCGGTGGCTCCTGCTGCGTCGCGGGAAGCGCAACCTGGCGGTCGCGGAGGTCGAAACGCCATGAAGCTCGCGTTCGCCACGGGCGCCATCGCGGCCGGCTTCACGGCCGCCGGCGTCGCGACGCTGCTCATCTGGATCGCGACGGTCCTGAGCGGGTCATCGGGTCCGTGGTCGATTGCGCCGTGGATCGTGGCGCTCGCGGCCGCCCTCGTGGGCGTCGCCACCTATCTCGCCGAACGGATCGTCTATCGGCGTTCGCTCGCGCGCATGCGCGCCACGGGCGAGCCGTGGGCGTATCGGTCGAGCTGACGAAGCCGGCGCTCCATCACGCGAGCCCGCGATTGCGTGCTCTTCGACCAATCTTCCCGAAGAGAGCCCGCTAGTGCCCTGCCCGATCCGGCCCGTGGCCGTTCGACGACGCCTCGGCAATCACCTTCTCGGCGATCGCGTGCGGCACCTCGGCGTAGTGGTCGACCTTCCAGCTGAACCGGCCGCGCCCCTGGGTGATCGAGCGCAGCTCGGTGGCGTAGTGGAACATCTCCGCCTGCGGCACCTGCGCCTTGAGATGCTGCATTCCGTCGGCCGAGTCCATGCCCAGGACATGCCCCCGCTTCGAGGTGATCTGACCCATCACGTCGCCCATGTACTCGTCGGGCACGACGATGTCGACCTCCAGGATCGGCTCCAGCAGCGCCGGTGAGGCCGCCTCGAAGGCTTTCTTCAGTGCCTGCGATGCGGCGACCTTGAACGCCATCTCGGACGAATCGACGGTGTGGTAGGAGCCGTCCACCAGCGTCGCGTGCAGGTCGACCACCGGGTAGCCGGCCAGGACCCCTTCCGACATCGCCTCGCGCAGCCCCTTCTCGACGGCGGGGATGTACTGCTTCGGCACCACGCCGCCCACGATCCTGTCGCCGAAGGCGAAGCCCTCGCCCATCTCGGCCGGCGCGAACTCGATGACCACGTGGCCGTACTGGCCGTGGCCGCCGGTCTGGCGCTTGTACTTGTTGTCGATGCGCGCAGCCTGCCGGATCGTCTCGCGGTAGGGCACCCGCGGCGTGGCGGTCTTCACGGCGGCGCCGAACTTTCGCTTGAGCCGATCCACGATGACGTCGACGTGGGCGTCGCCCATTGCGGTCAGGACGGTCTCGCCGGTGCCCTCCTCGCGCCGGATCTCGATCGCCGGCTCCTCCTCGGTGAGCCGATGCAGCGCCTGGCCGAGCTTGTCCAGATCGGCCTTCGACTCCGGCTCGATCGCCACCTGCAGAGACGGCTTCGGGAAGGCGAGCGGCTCGAGCTCGACGGCGTGCGCCTTATCGGCGACCAGTGTGTCGCCCGCGTGGGTCGACGTCAGCTTCGCTACGGCAGCGATGTCGCCCGGGCCGACCTTCGCGAGGTTCTCCTGGTCCTTGCCCTGCACCGAGAGGAGGTTGCCGATGCGCTCCTCCTCCTTGCGGTTGACGTTGTAGATGTGCCCCTGGCCACTCAATGAGCCCGACACGACGCGGAAGTAGGTCAGCCGTCCGACGAACGGGTCAGCCGTCGCCTTGAACACCTGCGCCACGAAGGGTGCATTCGGGTCCGGGGCGATCTCCTTGCCGTCGACCGTCAGGCGCGAGCCAACCTCCGCCGGTGACGGGACGTGCCTGGCGATCATGCTCAGCAGCTCGCGCACGCCGATGTTCTGGGTGGCCGACCCGACGAAGACCGGCACCACCGATCCCTCGCGCGTGCCCTTGTGCAGCGCGGTCTCGATTTCCTCGTCGGTGAAGGCCTCACCCTCGAGGTACTTCATCATCAGGTCGTCGCTTGCCTCGGCCGCCGCCTCGACCAGCGCGTCGCGCCGCGAGTGCTCGATTCCCGCCAGGTCGTCGGGGATCGGTACTTCCTTCGGCTTGCCGCCCTCGTAGATTGTTGCGTGCTCCTCGATGACGTCGACGTAGCCCTTGAAGCTCTCGGCAGCGCCGATGGGCAGGTAGACCGGCGCGATCTTGGGGCCGAACCGCGCCTTCAGCGCGTCGAGCGTGGCGTCGTAGTTCGCGTTCTCGCGGTCCATCTTGTTGATGAACACCATGCGCGGCAGCCCGCGCGCATCGGCCAGCTTCCAGACCTCCTCGGTGCCGACCTCGACGCCGCCGGAGGCGTCGACGACCACGATCGCGGCGTCCGCGGCGGCGAGCGCCTCCACCACGTCGGCCTGGAAGTCGGCATAGCCAGGCGTGTCGACGATGGTGATGCGGACGCCGTCATGCTCGAGCGAGCCGATCGCCAGGTTGATGCTCTGGCCGCGCTTCTGCTCGTCGGGATCCCAGTCGAGGGCCGTCGTTCCGGCCTCGACGGTCCCGAGACGTGAGATGGCGCCGGCGTCGAAGAGCATCGCCTCGGCGAGGCTCGTCTTGCCGGCGCCACCGTGGGAGATGAGGGCGACGTTCCGGATCTTGTCGGGGGTGGTCGGCTTCATCGGTGCTCCTTAGCGCATGCGAGGGCGGGAGTCGCCGAGGCCGAGGGAGTCCGCCTCGGGCGGTTCGTGTGGCCGGAATGTGGACGGCCATTATAGGTATCGCTATGCGCCGGCTCCCGTCACTCGATCCAGTCGAACGATCCGTACAAGGTGCCGTCTACGTAGTCGATCACAACCGTCGTGCCCTCGCCGTTGTCGTAGCGGAAGGTGACCTGCCACAGCCAGCCGTCGGCCGGAATGGCGTCTGCCCACTCGATGCCCTGGAGACCCATAAGTGCCTCGGCGGCCGGTCCGTTGCTCACGTACCCTACCTCGGCCTCGGGATGCCTCGCGACCTCGCGGGCAATCGCGATCGCGTCGCTCTGCGAAATGCCGGTTGAAGGCCGCTCCGGAACGGGTGTCGGCTCGGGCGTCGGCGGGTCCGGTGGCCGCGCGCCGCCCAGTTCCCACCCTTCGGGGACGACGGTCACCTCCACGAAGCCGGCCGGCTCGGCATAGATCGCGCACGCCAGCCGGCCGTGCAGCTCACCCTGGTCGAACTCGTCACGCGTGATGTAGATGTCGGCCGGGTCGTCGCTCATCGGATCGCCGGCCACCTCTCGGACGTCGAGCATCGCGGTCGTGGAGCGCCCCGCGTACTCGAGCGCCGTGCCGGGCGGGAAGCCGCACTCCGGCGGCGCCTCTGCATCCGGCGCGGCGGGTGATATCGACGGCGACGAGCTCTCCGTCAGAGCCGATGAGGCGGACGGCTGAGCGCCCGCCGGCACAACACGGCAGCCGCCACACATCAGTGCAGTGGCGACGGCGAGGACCAGCGTTCCGAGGCGCATCGAGCCCAGTCTCGCCTCTCCGCGAGGCGTCGGCAATGCCCGTCCTACGAACTGCCGGTTGGGGTAGATCCAATTGCCGCTGGTAGAATCGCGGCCGACCGAGGCAGACACGAGCCGCCGATGGCGCGGCAGGAGGATCCATGTCCGGCCACAGCAAGTGGTCCCAGATCAAGCGGCAAAAGGGCGCCAACGACGCGAAGCGAGGCGCGCTCTTCACGAAGCTCGCCCGCGAGATCATCACCGCGGCCCGGCAGGGCGGGGGAGACGTCGACGCCAACTACCGCCTGCGCATGGCCGTCGACAAGGCCAAGGCCAACTCGATGCCGGCCGAGAACATCAAGCGCGCCATCGAGCGGGCGACCGGTGCGGGAGCCGATGCGGAACAGTACGAGGAGATCACGTACGAGGGCATCGGCCCTGCCAACGTGGCCTTGATCGTCGCCGCCATGACCGACAACCGGAACCGCACCGCATCGGACATTCGGAGCGCCTTCAACAAGGCGGGCGGCACGCTTTCGACCGTGGCCTGGCAGTTCGAGCAGCAGGGCGTCATCAGCGTCCCGCTCAACGGCCGCGATCCGGACGAGATCACGCTGGCGGCCATCGATGCCGGCGCGAGCGACGTCAGCTCACCCGATGCCGGCGCGATCGTGGTCACCACGCAGCCGAACGAGCTCGAAACGGTGCGACGCGCCCTCGCCGATGCCGGCTACGAGGCCGATTCGGCGGAGCTGTCGATGGAGCCGACGACGCTGGTCGAGATCAGCGACGAGAAGACCGCGCGCCAGGTGCTCGAGTTCGTCGAGCGCCTCGAGGACCTCGACGACGTGCAGAACGTGTACGCCAACTTCGACATCCCCGCCGACCTGATGGAGCAGCTCGAGGCGTCGGTCGCCTGATCGTCAGCCGGCCGCGCGTCGCTTCCGAGGAGAGGCGGGCGACCCCGACGCCGCGGACGGACCGGGCGCGGCGCCGAGGTACCCGCTCAGCAATGCACCGACATCGGGGACGGTCTCCTGCCGAAGCCGGTAGCGCTTCGAGCCCACGCCGACGGAGATGAGCCCCGCCGAGCGCAGCACGATCATGTGGTGGTGCATGGTGGTCTTGGCGACGCCAAACATGTCAGCCAGCTCCATGAGCGTCTTCTCGCCGTCTGCGAGCGCGCGCAGGATGCGCAGCCGCTTCTCGTCGCCGAGGGCCTTGGACAGTCGCACCAGGCGCAGCGGGGGAGCATCACTATCGGCTGTGACGTTCTCGTCCGCGACGGGATAGATGATGATCAGCGCCTCGCCGAACTCGTAGTACGTCACCAGCGGGCGGTTGACGAAGCTCGGGACCATGACGACGCGATCGATGCCGGGGCGCGGGGCGAACTCGACGCCGTTCGTGGCCGTCGTGACGAATCGGTCGATCGGAAGCTCCCGGACGAGCGCCCGCTTGGCATCGGCGTCGCGCTCGACGATCGGCATGATCGTGAGCGATTCGGGCTTCCAAACGCGCTCGTACCAGGCCTGCAGCGTTTCGATCAGGTCGGCCTTGAATGCCTCGCCGTCGACGTCGAGCACCCGTTCGAGGTAGCTCGCCCACATCTCCCACTCGGGATACGACGTGCGCAGGAACTCACGCCGTGCCTCCACGTCGCCGCCGATGGCCGCCCGGATCACGGTCGGCGGCGTCATCCGCCGCACCTCGCGGGAGTAGAACTGGACCAGGTGCAGGCGAATCTCGTCGGCGTCGGTCTCGCGCAGGTGCTCCAGGAATGCGGGCACGTCGCGCGGCGCAGGCGTGTCGTGGACCAGGCCGATCATGTGGATGAACGTGTCGGTGTCGCCGAGAGAGACCTCCTCGACGCGCTTCCAGAGGTCGTCGCCGGCGCGCGCCTTCATCTCCGCGACCCACTCGGCGCCGACCTCGTACGTGTCGGACCCCTCGTGGCCCATGGTCACGACGATCGACTGAAGCAGCTCGTAGGCGGGGGACGGCTCGATGCTGACGATCGGAGGTCGGTTGGGACGACGGGTGGGGGACACGGTGATGACCTCAGGCGCCCTGATACGCCGAGGGGCGAGCGGGTCGCTCGACCCGCTCGCCACTCAAGCTGATGCCGGCCTCGATCAATGCGTGGCCGACGCGAACGCGCAGCGTGACCGGGGTCTGAGCCTGGGCGGGCCGCGGTGTCATCCGCAGGCGCTCCTGGCGTTCCCGGATGAGGTCGTCCAGGACGCCGGGGTTCGGCATGTTTACCATCGTTCTATCACCGTCCCTTCGTCCGACGTATACAAACTCGTTCGATTCTCATCGAACCTTCTGCATCATACGAGTTGCGTCGTACGAGTGTCAAGCACTTCGTACGACGATTCTCGGACGATCGTCCCGGCGCTCGAGTGGCGGCTACCATGGCCGCGTGATCACGCTTGGCATCGATCCCGGAACCGCCATCTGCGGATTCGGCGTGGTCGCCCTCGAGGACGGCCGCCTGCGGCTCGTGGACGCCGGGTGCATCCGGACGAAGTCGGACGAGACCGATGCGAACCGGCTCCGGCAGCTGCACCAGGCGCTTCGCCAGTTGCTCGGTGAGCATCACCCCGAGCGGGTCGGTGTGGAGCGCCTCTTCTTCCAGCGGAACGTGCAGACCGCCATGGCCGTCGGGCAGGCGCGTGGGGTCGCGCTCCTGGTGGCGGCCGAGGCGGAGGTCGTCATCGACGAGCCAACCCCGAACGAGGTGAAGCAGGCGGTGTGCGGGAATGGCGCCGCGGAGAAGCGGCAGGTGGCCGCGATGGTCGAGCGGCTCCTCGGCGTCTCGCTCGCCGGCGTCCCCGATGACGCGACCGATGCCCTCGCCGTCGCCATCGGCACCGCCTACCGGGCGGCGGCCGAGCCGAAGGCCGTGGCGCGATGATCGGCTCCGTGCGCGGCGCCGTGACCCACGTCGGGCTCGACTTCGCGCTGGTCGAGGTCGGTGGCATCGGGTACCGCATCGTCGCCGGGCCGGCCCTGCTGGCAAGGCTGCGAACGGGCACCGAGGCGTCGGTCTACACCCACCACCTGGTGCGCGAGGACCAGCAGGCGCTCTTCGGCTTCGCGACAACGGAGGAGCTTGCCTTCTTCGAGCTGCTGATGACCGTGTCGCAGGTCGGCCCCCGCCTTGCGCTCGCGATCACCGCGGCGCACCCGGTGACCAAGCTCCAGCTGGCCATCGTGACCGATGACGCCGACGTCTTCACCAGCGTCTCCGGCGTCGGCCGCAAGACGGCGCAGCGCATCATCCTCGAGCTCAAGGAGAAGGTGCACGCCGCCGGCATCGCCGCCGGCGGTACCGCCTCGACCGATTCGGACGTGGTGGCGGCGCTCGAGTCGCTGGGATACACGGCCACCGAGGCTCGCAAGGCGGCGAGCGCCGTCGCCGGCAGCGGGGGAGAGCTGGATGCACGAATCAAGGCCGCCCTCCAGGAGCTGGCGCGTTCGCGATGAGCGAGCCGCGCGACTGGTCGGATCCGGGGATCGCCGAGCGCATCCTCCGCTCGTTCACGACCTGGGCCGTCGTCGGGTGCTCGTCGCGTCCGTGGCGCGCCTCGCACGGCGTGTCGCGCTACCTGCTGCGGCAGGGATATCGCGTCATCCCGGTCCATCCCAACGAGACGGAGGTCCACGGGCTTCGTGCCTACCCGGACCTGCTCTCGGTGCCGTCGGACGAAGGGCCGATCGAGGTCGTCGACCTGTTTCGTCGCTCCGAAGCGGTGCTCCCGCATGTCGCCGAGGCGATCGCGATCGGCGCGAAAGCGGTCTGGATGCAGCTCGAGGTCTGGAACGAGGACGCAGCGCGCCTGGCCGATGAGGCCGGCCTGCTCGTGGTGATGAACCGCTGCCCGGCCATCGACCATCCCGTCATGGTCGGCGCCTCGGGCGCGTAGGGTGCGGCGGCGACGCCGCTGAGGCGTCAGTCAGAGGCATCGGGCGGGCCGAACAGGTCGGCGGCAGCCCTGCGGATCTCGGCGTCGAGTGCGTCGCTGCGATCAGGGTCCGCCTCCCAGCGCGCGACCAGGTCCCGGAACTGGGCGTTGGACGAGACCGACGCGATGCGGCGCGCCCCGTCGATCGGCTGGCTGACGTCGCCGAGGATGGACGCGGCGGCGTGGAGCGCCAGCAGCTGCCCAGCCTGTGACGAGTCCCATCCGCCGAGCCCGATCTCGGCCATCAGGCGCGCGACCGGCGCGGCGATATCCGGCTCCATGGTCTCGTTGGCCAGCCCGAGCGCCAGCAGGGCAGGGGACTCGACGCCCTCCTCGATGAGGCGATGCGTCGCGCGCACCAGCCCGTCGCGGTCGATCTCGCCGACCATGAAGCGTGAGACCTCGAGCGCGATCGCCTCGCGCAGCTCCTCGCGCAATGGCCGCGGGCCGCGGACGCGGTCCATCCGCTCGTGCGCGATGAGCACCACGTCGTCAAGGCCACGCCGCAGCTCCTCGTCGCGATCGGCGTGGAGTGCTCGCTCGAGGATCGGGATGATGTCGGCCCGCGGCCTGCCGGCGACGAAGACGACGAACCGGAAGCCGAAGCGGCCCTCGTAGGCCTCGTTGAGCGCCTGGAGCTCCTCGCCGACCCAGGCCTGGTCATCCGGGTCGGCGCGGTCATAGCCCTGCTCGGCGCTCGACAGCTTCGACATCGCCGCCGGGTCGGCACCGATTCGCGGGTGCGCATTCAGCAGCGCCACCTGATCGTCCTCGGGCATCTCGCGCGCGACGGCGCGAGCGACGTCGAAGAGATGCTCCTCCGTCTCGAATGGCCGCGCATCGGCCAGGCGGCGCAGGAAGCCGGCACCGCCCTCGAACAGTGGCGCCAGGGCGCTCACGAACTCCTCAGCATCCGCCTGGTTGAGCTCGTCGACGGTGCGCATCGGCTCAGCTGCCGCGGTAGGTGCTCATGCCGAACGGGCTGAGCAGCAGCGGGACGTGATAGGAGCGGGTCGCGTCGGTGATACGGAGCGCAAGGGCCGCGCTCTGGAAGAAGGCGTCGGGATCATCGGCATGGGCACCGACGTCGAAGGCCAGCTGGTAGTCGCCCTCGGTGAGCTCGCCGCCGTCCAGCAGGTCGCGGATGCGGCCGTCGTCATCGGTCTGGCGCTCGCTCAGCAGCTGCGGCGTGCCGTCATCGGCCAGGCGGAAGAGCGCGACCCCGACGTCGACGGCCGGCTCACCGGTCGCGAGATCCAGGACGTGGGTGCTGATGGTGGGGCGGGCGTCGGCCATGGACTGCCTCCGTCTATGCTCCGCAGCATGATGACCGATGCACCGGCGGCTCGTGGGGCCCGAGTCGACGTCCTGCTGACCGGATCGCTGGGCCCGACGGTGCGGAGCACGTGCACGCTGGTCCGCGATGGGGCGTTGGTGGCGGTGATCGATCCCGGTCTGGCACCCTCGCAGGCGGCGATCCTCGACCCCTTGGCTGCCCTCGGATTGTCGCCAGGCGACGTGAACACGGTGATCCTGTCGCACCATCATCCCGACCACACCATCAACGCGGCGCTCTTCCCCGATGCCGCGGTGCACGATCACTGGGCGATCTACCGCGGCGACGACTGGCAGTCGCGCGAGTGCGAGGGCGAGGATCTGTCGCCGTCGGTTCGGCTCATCCGGACGCCCGGCCACTCGGCTGCCGACATGTCCACCGTCATCGGCAGCCCTGATGGTGTCGTGGTAGCCACGCACCTGTGGTGGACCGCCGATGGACCTGCCGACGATCCGTACAGCCCGGATCGCGACGAGCTGCGCCGATCGCGCGAGCGCGTCCTGGCGCTCGCCGATCTCATCATCCCGGGTCATGGCGAGCCATTCCGGCCGGCAGCCTCGACCCCGCGCTAGTCGCGTATGCTCCGGACATGGCTGACCTGAAGATCCGCGTGGGCGACCTCACCTTCGAGGCCGATTGGGAGGATGCGGCACCCCTGACGCGCGATGCACTGCGCGCCTGGCTCCCGATCCGCTCGAGGCTGATCCACTGCAAATGGAGTGGTGAGTCGACCTGGATCCCGTTCGGCGAGTCGCGTCCGGACGTCGGCTACGAGAACCACACCTCGCATCCCGCCCCGGGCGACCTGCTGATCTATACCGGCGACCTCAGCGAGTGCGAGATCCTCTTCCCGTACGGGGCCTGCAGCTTCAGCTCACGCGTCGGCCAACTCGCGGGCAACCACTTCGCGTCGCTCACAGCCGGCGCCGAGCAGCTCGCCGAGATGGGGCGGCGCGTCCTCTGGGAGGGCGCCCAGGAGATCGAGATCAGCGAGGCCGGCTGACCGCGGTGCCCGATCTCGTCATCGCCGGCGGAAGCATCGTCACGCCGGCCGGCACGACCCTCGCCGATGTCGCCATCAGCGATGGCCGCATCGAGCGTATTGCGCGCGATGTGGGCGACGCCGCCGAAGCGATCGACGCCAGCGGGATGCTCGTGCTGGCCGGCGCGATCGACGTGCACACGCACCTGCGGCTGCCGGACGAGGTCCATCCCGATCGCTTCCGCCGCGACACCGAGGCGGCCGCAGCGGGCGGCACGACGACGGTCCTGACCTTCAACAACCCGGGCACTGGGATCAGCGACGACGGCGCAAGGTCCCTGATGCGCGGGCTCGACGAGTTCCGCGAGCGGACCGCCGGGGAATCGGCGGTCGATTACGGGCTCTGCGCCGTGATCACCGGCCAGCAGGCGGAGCCGGTGCGGGAGCTGCCGTCCCTCATCGCCTCGGGCGTGCCGACCTTCAAGGCCTTCATGGTCTACGACTTCGCGTTACCCGATACCACGCTCGAACGCGTCATGCGGACGGCCGCGCAGAACGGCGGCATGCTCCAGCTGCACTGCGAGGAGCCGGGCATCATCGAGCCGCTCATCGCGCGGTGCCTGGCTGCCGGCGAGAACGGACCGCGATTCCATGCCGCCTGCCGCCCGCCCGAGGCTGAGGCCGCAGCCACGCGACGCGCCATCGAGATGGCCCGTCGCATCGAGGCCCCGCTGTACATCGTCCACCTGTCGTGCGAGCCTGCCCTGGAGGCCGTCGCCGAAGCGAAGGCGCGCGGCGAGCCGGTGTACGCGGAGACGTGCCCGCACTACCTGGCCCTGACGGACGCGCTCTACGCCGATCCCGACGACGCGGAGGTCATCAAGCGCGTCATCTCCCCGCCGCTGCGAACCAGCGCCGACGTCGAGGCGTTATGGGGCGGATTACGGGACGGCGTCCTGGACGTCATCGGCAGCGACCACGTGCCCGATCGGATCGACACGGAGAAGCACCTCCCGGCGCCACCGTTCCCGCAGATCAGCAACGGCGCGCCGGGGATCGAGACGCTGACGAGCGTCGTGTACTCGGAGGGGGTTGCGCGCGGCCGAATCAGCCTCGAGCGCATGACCGAGGTCATCTCGGCGAACCCGGCGCGCCTCTTCGGCCTGCCGACCAAGGGCGTGCTGGAGGTCGGCCGCGACGCCGACCTCGTGGTCTGGAATCCTGGTGCCCGGCGCACGCTCCGCCAGCAGGAGCTGCACCACAGCAGCGACTTCACACCGTTCGAGGGTCTCGAGGTGACCGGAGCGCCCGTGCATGTGCTGACGCGTGGACGACCCCCCGGCCGAGGGCGGTTCATCGAGCGCCGGCTGGGCTGAGCGCGTGGAACCCACTCGCGGGGCGCGGCGTCCGGGCGGGATGCGAACCCTGCCACTCCTCCTGGCGCTCGTCCTGGCCGCGTGTGGCGCCCCGGGCGCCACGCCCTCGGCGAGCTCCGAGCTCGCGATCGAGGGCTCCTGGCAGCTGATCTCGGGCAGGACACGCGCGGGGAAGGTGCCGATCCTCGCCGATCGGCCGATCACGCTCAGCGTCGAGGGCAGCTCCATCACTGGCACCGCCGCGTGCAACTCCTACGGTGGCCGCCTTGTCGGCGCCGGCGGGCGGGTTCGCATCGATGAGCTCGGCATGACTGCGATGGGCTGCGAGCCCGATGTCATGGCGTCGGAGAGCGCCTACACCGCAGCGCTATCCGCGATCAGCCGGATCGGCCGGGACGGTGACGAGCTGGTGCTGGACGGCCCGGACGTCGAGCTCCGGTTCATCGCGTTGCCGCCCCCGCCGACCGCGGACCTGGTCGACACCACGTGGGTGCTCGAGACCGTCTTCGTCGGCGACGTGGCCGCATCGGTGATGGGCGAGCGAGCCACGCTCGAGCTGCGCTCCGACGGCACGTTCGCGGGCTCGACCGGCTGCCGCTCGTTCACCGGCATGTGGATCGAGCAGGGTGAGCGCATTACCGATACGTCGATGCGAATGGACGGTCCCGACTGCCCGCGCGACCTGGTCTCGCAGGACTCGGCCGTTGTGAGCGTCGTAGGCGACGGCTTCGTGCCGACGATCGACGGCGACCTTCTGACGCTGACCGATCCCGGCGGCGCCGGCCTGGTGTATCGGGCGGAGAAGTGACTGCCGGGGTATCCTTTATCCTTGATCAGGCCAAGCTCCCGCCTCGCGCGCCGATCCACGGCCGACCTTCGGGCGATACGCGCAGCGACCGCTCGAATCGAGGAGCTGACGTCCATCCTTGATCGTCAGATCGATGCCGATGCACGTCCCGAGCAGCAGATGCGGCACCTGCGCCAGGCGACCGGGCAGATCACGCGCAGTGCGAACGATGGGATCCAGGCGTATCGGCGCGTGTCACAGGCGCTCGCCGCCGAGAAGGCGCACGTCGATGCGGACCGAGCGGAGACCGAACGCACACGGCGAGAGCTCTCCCGGGCGCGCGCGCGCATGCTCCACGCCCTGGAGCTCGCCAGCAAGCGCTATCCATGGGCGAAGCCGTGGGAGCCGGACGCCAAACCCTAGCGCGCGGCGTAGACGGCGAAAGACCCGGTGGCTTCATGGCCACCGGGTCCTTTAAGCGTGTCTGAGCGACGATCGCCTAGCGGCGGAAGCAGTCGCTGCAGTAGACCGGCTTGCTGCCGGTCGGGCGGAACGGAACCCGAGCTTCCTTGCCGCAGCTGTCGCAGGTCGCGCTGAACATTTCGCGCGGGCGGTCGCTGTAGCCACCGCCATACCCGCCGCCGTTGCCGTTGCTGTAGCTGCCGGAGCTCTCGCCGCGCGAGGCCTTGCGAACGGCACGGCAGGCGCCGCATCGGCGCGGCTCGCTGAACTGGCGATCGGCGTAGAACTGCTGCTCACTGGCCGTGAAGACGAACTCCGTGGAACAGTCGCTGCAGGTCAGGTTTCGATCGGTATAGGTGAACAAAAAACACTCCTTCTGTGCGGCCTCAGCGAGCCATCTCGCCGTAAGACCGAGAGAGGAGCGTTCCTGGTGCCGCGCAAATATTGGTGCCCCGAGGTGGGGCGTTACTCGCGCACGATAGCACGGATCGCGCGTGCGTGTGCCACTGGCGTCGTAGACTCGCGAGCACCATGGCCCGCGACGAGAAGCTCGAGCATTTGAAGCGCGTCCCGCTCTTCGCGCGCATGGGCCACCGCGAGCTCGAGCGGCTGGGACAGCTCGCCGATGAGGTGGAGGTCGGGCTTGACCGCGTCCTGACCGAACAGGGTCAGACCGGGCACGAGTTCTTCGTCGTGCTCGACGGACGGCTCATGGTGCTCGATGGGCACCGGCCGATCGCCACGCTCGGTCCCGGCGACTTCTTCGGTGAGATCGCACTGATCGAGAGCGTGCCGCGCACGGCGACCGTCCGTGCGGAGGGAATCGCCAGGCTGCTGGTCATCGGCCACCGCGAGTTTCACGCGCTGATGGACGAGTTCCCGAGCGTGCGATCCGCCGTCCTCGACGCGCTGGCGGAACGCCTCCGTAAGAACGAGGCCGGTGACGGGGGCTGATCGCGAGCGCCTCATCCTCGAGCCGCTGGCCGACGATCCAGGGGTCGGCCGATGGCTCGCGGCGCTCGAGGATGCCCGACGCGACACGCTGGCAGAGCTGCGCGGCGTCACGCCGGAGCACCGGTCGCACATCGCCTGGCTGCGAGACACGTTCCCGAAATCGTGAGGCGACGCATCGGCTCATCCGCCAGCCGAATCATCCCGCAGGGCGCGGCGATCCTCTCAGTCCTCATCTTCGGCAGCTATGTCATGGGCCTCGTGCGCGACCGGATCTTCGCGCGCACCTTCGGCGCGGGCTCGGAGCTGGACGCCTACAACGCCGCCTTCGTGCTGCCGGAGCTCTTGCTGGACGTCCTGGTCGAGGCCGGCCTGGCGGCGCCGTTCATCCCGATCTTCATGCGCCTGCGCGCGTCGGACGCCGATCCGGACGAGGCGGATCGCTTCGCGCGCACCATCCTGACGGGCGGCGTGGCGATCATGGGCATCGCCGCACTGGTGATGTTCGTCTTCGCAGAAGCCACGACCTCGTTCATCGCGCCGGGCTTCGAGGGCGCACAGCGAGAACTGTACGCATCGCTGTTCCGCGTGATGCTCGTCACGCCGATCCTGTTCGCCGCATCGCTGACGCTGGGCCAGGTCCTCCTGGCCGAGCAGCGCTTCTTCTGGTACGGCATCGCGCCACTGCTCTACAACGCCGGCATCATCCTCGGCACGGTGCTGTTCAGTGGATCCCTTGGGATCTACGGGCCTGCCATCGGCGCGGTCATCGGCGCGTCGATCCACCTCGGAAGCCGGTTCATGGGCCTGCGGCACAGCCGATTCCGCATTCGTTTCGGCTGGGAGGCGCGGACGGGATCGGTCCGCGAGTTCGTGAGGCTCATGCTGCCCAAGATGGCCAGCCATCCGGTCGAGCCGATGACGTTCCTGTTCTTCACCTCGGTCGCCTCGGGCCTTGCGGCTGGCAGCGTCACCTCGGTCAGCTTCGCCCGGAATTTCCAGAGCGTGCCAGTCAGCCTCATCGGCGTGGCGTTCTCGCTGGCGGTCTTCCCCAGGCTCTCGACCGCCTTCGCGACCGGCGACCGCGGTGCGTTCCTCGCCCTGCTGCGCACCAACCTTGCGAGCATCGCGCTGATCACGACGGCCGCGGCCGTCGGCCTGGTGGTCGTCGGCGAGCTGGCGATTCGCATCCTGCTCGGCGGCGGTGCCTTCGACGACGAGGACGTGCGGCTGACGGCGACGGTCCTGGCAGCGTTCGCCCTCTCCGTGCCGTTCGAGAGCCTCACCCACCTGCTGTCACGCGCGATCTACGCGACGCGCCACACCCTGCTGCAGGTGCTCGCCTCGTTGGCGGGGCTGGGCGTGACCGTGCTCGCGACGCTGGCGCTCATGGAGGAGTGGGGGATCGTCGCGATCCCGCTCGGCTTCGCGATCGGCCAGGCGGTGAAGGTCGTGCTGCTGGCCATCGCGCTTGCCATTCGGCTGCGCAGGGGCGTGGGCGAGTCGGCGCCGGCCTGAGAGGACTGCGCGGGCCGGGCTCGACACATCGCGACAGATTCACCGGAGCGGCCTTCCACGGGCGGTTCTCGCGATTTATCGAGGCCCGGTGAGCGTGAGGCGTGCGCGGCGGTGCGCCTCGTGCGTGCCGACTCTCGCTACGTCGAGGGATCGCAGCGCGGCGGGGCGCTCCTGTGAAGATGACTCGGTATGTCGAGTCGTGGACGCGAGAAGGCGCCGCGAGGCATTCAGTCGCGGGGCGTCGTCGGGATGAGCACCACGAAGCGGCCGTCGCGGTCGGGATAGGCGCCCTCCGGGCGCGTCCAGCCCGGACCGATGGACTCGTAGCCAGGCGGACCCTGGTAGGCGGGCCAGTTGCGCTCGAGCTCGGCGAGGTCCTCGAAATTGCCCGGCGGATCCGAGGCGCCCCAGATCGACGAGACGCGTGGGTACCACGGATCGAGGATGTAGGCGCCGCTGATGGCCGCGTCGTCGAAGAGGGTGGGGTCGGCATCGGCGCGATAGCCGGTCATGACCCAGGTATGGGCGCCCCACCACGGGAACATGAGGACCGGCTTGTCGGTCTCCGTGATGGCGATGGCCGAGTCGCGCAGCGCGTCGGTGTAGGTGTCGTACGCGCGAATCTCGTAATTGGGCTCGCCGTACGCGGCGAGCGCCAGCGACACCGCGGCGGGACCCCAGCCGCCATTGTGCGAGTCCTCCCACGACTCCCATTCGCCGATGCGGTCGTGGATTTCGGTCTGAAAGGCATTTCCGGGCTGGCCGAGGCCGAGGATGGTGAGGACCATCTGCGTGGCGGCCACGGCACAGTCCTTGTCCGTGATCTGCGAGGTGAAGACGGCGTCCGGGTCGTCGACGATGGTGACGTCGACCGGTTCGCGTACCACTGGCGTCGGCGACGGCGTCGGGGTGGCCGACGGTGCCAGCGTCGGCGTCGGCGTGGCGGAGGCGGTCGGCTCGGGCGTGATGATGACCGTCGGGACCGTGGACCGGTCCGGCGGCGGGAACACGAAGTTCTCGACCCGGGCGGTGAGCCGGTCGAAGCGGTCGCCCATGCCGAGCACGTTCGCACGCACGACCGTGAAGCCGGTGGCGAAGAGGAGGACGAGTGCGAGGAGGGCGGCTGGCCAGCGTCGTCGCATCGGACGCGGCGTGGTGGCATTCATGGTGCTGCGGCGCAGGATGACAGCCGGACGGCCCTTCGGCAACATGGCCACCATGCCGCTCCGAGCCACCGTCAGCCTGCTGATGGCCGTCGTCGTGCTCGCCTCGAGCGTGCCCGTCCGTGCGTCCGGCGCGACCACCACCCGGCTGGACCAGGCGTACGCGATCTCGGCGACGCTGGATGTCGACGCCGGTCGCCTCGACGCCGTCGAGGAGCTGGAGATCACGAACCGATCCGCATCGGCGATCGATCACCTCAACCTGTCGGTCGTCCCTCGAGCGCTCGGGTATCTGACGCTGGGCGAAGTGAGCGTCGACGGCGAGCCGACGGCCACGGAATGGACGACCGGCATCAACCTGCGCGTTCCTCTCGACCTCGCGCGAGGCGATACGGCGCGCGTGCGCATTCGATTCGCGCTCGAGGTCGACCGCGCCCCCGACGCCTTCACCGCACGGACCAGCCGCGACAACGGGGTGCTGAGCTTCGGCCAGTGGTTCCCGATCGTCTCGACCGAGCACGACGTGTACGGCATCGGCGATCCACAGATCTCGTTCACGGCCGACGTGATCCGGCTCGACCTCACGACGACGACGGAGCTGCCCACGTCGGCGGTCGCCTGTCCAGGGCTGCTCGAGGCAACCGGCACGACCTGGGTCTGCGAGTCGACCGACGTTCGAGACTTCAGCTTCGTCGTCAACCCGCGCTTCCGGCTCACCCAGCGGGACGTCGACGGCGTCGATCTCCGCGTCTATGCCGAGACGGTCGACGGCGCCGCGACCGCCGCGCTGGCGGAGCAGGCGCTCATCGGCATGTCGGAGGCCTTCGGCGCCTATCCGTGGCCGGACCTGGTGCTGGCGGAGATCGGCTCGGGCGGTGGGTTCAGCATGGAATACCCCCGCATGATCCACCTCACCAGGGACAAGGTCGCCGATACCTACGTGGTCTACCACGAGGTGGCGCACCAGTGGTTCTACGGCCAGCTCGGCAACGACCAGCAGCGCGAGCCGTGGCTCGACGAGGGCTTCGCCGACTTCAGCGCGCGCTACCTGATGGGCATCGGCGAGAACCAGTGCTCGACGCGCCCGGTCGATTCGGAGGTCTTTGCCTGGCCGGCGGATGCGACAACCGGTGGCGACTGGACGAGCTGTGACGGCTACTTCCACGCGGTCTTCTACCGCGGCACCGAATTCATCTCCGCCGTGCGCGCAGCCATGGGCGACGATGCGTTCTTCAGCGCCATGCGTGGCTGGGTCGCGCGCAACCGCTTTGGCTTCGTGAGGGGCGACCTGCTGCTTGGCCGCCTCCAGGCGGCGACCGATGCGGACCTGTCGCCGATCTTCGCTGGCTACCTTGCCGACGACACGATCACGCTACCGAAGTCGGCCTCGACGGTCCGCCGCGGCGGCTAGGTGTCGCCCTCGGCTGATGGGAGCAGCGGCGCATGCGGCCCGGTGTCCGACGACGTTCGGTGCAGCAGCCCCGACAGGCCTCCGCTCCGCGCCGCGAGCAGACGCCGCTCCTTCATGAGCTGGTGCGCGGCACACTCGATGTCGTCGCACTCGGTGCCCCACCACGCCAGTCGCTGGCGGTTGATGGCGAGGTAGATGTCCGCATCGGTGGCTGCTGCCAGCAGCGTCCCGACATGCTCGCGCGCCTTCGCGACCGTCGGCAGGTAGTCGGTTTCGTACCAGTCCCGCGCGACATCCGGCCACGGAACGATGCGTCCGGCACGCTCCGACAGCGTGAACGCATGCTCACGAACCGCCGAGTACAGCTCGCCGTACCCGTCGATATCGGTCAGCGCGAATCGGACCTGCGGAAACGCTTCGGCCAGGCCGCTGTGGCGCCGGAACTCGTATTCGCGGGCGGTGCGGAAGATCGTGTCCTCGTCGAGGTCCTGCGTGACCGCGAAATCCGTCGATGCACGGCTGACGTTGGCATCGATGAACTCGCGGCCGCTGCGACGCGCGAGGGCCACGCGCTTGTGGCCATCGCTGACGAAGTACGCGCGGTCGACACGGATGACGTCGATCGGCTCGTCGAGCGACGTGGGAGAGGCTGCCTCGATGTCGGACAGGATCTTCGCAAGGCGGTCCCGGACGGGGTGCCAGCACGCATCGAAGTCGCGTCCCCGCTGGACGCTGCCGACGATTTGAGCGACCGGAATCGTATCGGTGCCCTCGGGCACCGGTGGCC
>JAICRD010000082.1 GCA_025937535.1 Chloroflexota bacterium
CACTGGTCATCGTTGCGCTGAACCCGGAGGCCGCGACGATCCTCCTCCAGCCGCTCACCGAGCGCCGAGAGTGCGCCCTCCGCCTGGAGCGCCGGGACGCCGGCGAGGCCGGCCAGCTCGGCGGTCGTCAGCGGACGCTCCGCGATGAACAGGAGCGCCTCCAGGTAGACGTCGAGGTCGTCGCTCACGGCTTCGCCGCCTCGGGAAGCGCCTCGATCACGATCGGGCCGAACAGGTCGCTCTGCTCGGCTCGCACCTGCCGGCGACGGACCAGCTCGAGCGTGGCGAGGAACGTGACCGCGGCCTCGGTGCGCGACGTGCAGCGCGCGAGGACCGTCTGGAGCAGGACGCGGCCGCCACGCGACAGCGCCTCGCGCAGCACCGCGATCTGCTGGCCGATGGTGATCTCGCGCGCGACGATCTCCGGCGGCGGAGGCGCGGGCTCGGGGATGGCGGCCAGCGTCTCGAGCGCGGCGGCGAGCACGCCGACGGGCATCGGCTCAGCTGGCACCTCGGGCAGGTCGGACTCGCGCGGCTCGCGACGCATCACCGGCGAGACGCCGTCGCGCTCGCCGAGCGCGACGGCCGCGTCACGCAGCGCACGGTACTCGAGCAGGCGCCGCCGAAGCTCCTCCTCGTCCGGCTCCTCGCTTCCCTCCGGCAGCGGCGGCAGCGGCTCGGCCGGCAGCATCCGCTTCGACTTCAGGTAGATCAGCTGCGCGGCAATGGCAACGAACTCCGAAAGGTTCGTAGCGTCCACCGGGTGGCGAGCCAGGTGCGCGACATACGCGTCGGCCACCTCCGCCAGGGGCACGGTCAGGACATCCAGCTGTCGCGACTCGATGAGATGGAGCAGCAGCTGGAGCGGCCCCTCGAACACCGGCAGCGCGACGGTGAACTCGGCGTCGCCAACCGGCACCGCGACCGCCTCCGCGGCCTCGATCGAGATCGGCTCCACGCCCTCAGCTCGCGTCATCGGCGTCCTTCAGGGCGGCCAGCAGCCGCGCATCGGCTTCGTGCACGCGGCCGATGATGAAGGCTCCGACCCGCGGCCCGCAGCCCGCGGACGCAGCGAGGTCGGCCGACAGGCGACCGTGGTGCAGGTAGAGGTGGAACGGGTGGCGCCACGAGCGTGGATCGGCGCTCGCCAGGCGGCGAAGCGCCCGTGGTGCCAGCGACTCGAGCAGGACGCCGCCTGCGCGGTGCCAGAGGCGCATGCGGTCCCCCTTGGCTGCATCGTGGAGCAGGGCGGCCGCCAGGAGATCGGCGTCGTCATGGCCGGAGGCGAGCAGCCTGTCCACCACGTCGAGCGCATGGCGTCGATCCGCGACCGGCATCGCCCGGTACAGCGCGAAGGCGCGGGCAGGCAGGACGCGACGCGCCAGCTCCTCCTCGGCCGGATCGACGCGGGCTCGAACGTGCGCCACCGCCTGCATCACCCTACGCACCGATGAGGGCTCCGGTGATGCCGGCGACCGCGCCGAAGAGCAGCCCGAGCGGGCTGTTGGGCAGGATGATCAGGAGCAGCAGCACCAGGATGCCGTACGGCGCGTAGCGCTGGACCGTCATCGCGGTGCGTGGAGGCAGGAACGAGAGGACCGCGTTGTATCCGTCCAGCGGCGGGATCGGGATGAAGTTGAAGAGCGCCAGCAGCACGTTGAGCAGCACGACATTGCGGACCAGGCTGACCAGGAAGCCGCCTTCGACGCCGACGAGGTCCAGCACCCGGTAGATGACCGCAAAGCCGACGGCGACCACGAAATTCGCGACAGGCCCCGCGGCCGCGACGAGCCACATGCTCCGCACCCCGTTGCGGAGGGCGTAGGGGTTGACCATCACCGGCTTGGCCCACCCGAAGCCGGCGATGAGGAGCATGACCGCGCCGATCGGGTCGATGTGCGGAATCGGGTTGAGCGTCAACCGGCCCATCGCGCGCGGCCGGCCGTCACCGAGCTCATCGGCCACGAGGGCGTGGCTGAACTCGTGGAAGGTGAGCCCGACCAGCAGGGCGATGACCGCCGCCAGCAGTACGTCGAGCGAGGGAGCGCCGAACAGCATCAGGCCAGGCGAGGGAGCAGGTCACCGAGGAGGGTGACGAGACGCTGGGCGCCGACCTTGCCCATCTCGATCACCTCGGCGTGCGTCGCGCCCGTCTCGACGTCATCGGTCGCCTTGTTCGTCACCAGGCTGAAGCCGATGACCCGGACGCCGGCATGGCGTGCCACGATGACCTCGTGGACGGTGCTCATGCCCACGGCATCGGCGCCGAGCCCGCGCAGCATGCGCATCTCCGCCCTGGTCTCGTACGAGGGCCCGGAGAGCATGATGTAGATGCCCTCGCGCAGCGCGACGCCGGTGCGACCGGCGGCCTCGCGCGCCATGGCGCGGAGCGCCGCGTCGTAGGCATCGGTCATCGGCGGGAAGCGCTCGCCGAACCGATCGAGGTTCGGGCCCAGCAGCGGGTTCTCGCCCGACAGGTTGATGTGGTCGCTGATGAGCATCACGTCGCCGGGATCGAATTCCGGATCGAGGCCACCGGAGGCGTTGGTGACGATGAGCGTCTCGATCCCGAGCGCGAGCACCGCACGAAGGAGGATGGTCGCTTCGCGCTGCGAGTAGCCCTCGTACGGATGCGCGCGTCCCGAGAGGACCAGGATCGGCGTGCCACCGGCGGTGCCCGCCACCAGCTCGCCGGCGTGGCCCGCGACCGCACCCTGCGGCACGTTCGGGATGTCGCCGTAGGAGAGATGCAGGCGAGGCTCATCGTCGAGGAGCTCGACCACGCCACCCAGCCCGGATCCCAGGATGGCCGCCAGCTTCGGCTGCGCCACGCGCGAATCGCCGGACAGCCACGCCGTGATCCTCTCGGTCGCCGCCGAGATGCGTCGATCGAGCTCCGCTCCGTAGATTCCGTCGGAGAGCGCGCCGAGGGCCGGCTGGGGCACCTACATCCGCTCCAGGAGCTCGCGCTTCTTCGCCTCGTACTCCTCCACGGTGATGAGGCCCTTGTCGCGAAGGCCCGCCAGCCGCTCGAGGGTGGCCCCGAGGTCATCGGCCGGGTTCGATGCGGCGGGCGCGGGCGGTGGTGCAGCCGGCGCGGCCGGGGCCGGAGCATCGGCGCCGCCTTCGGCATACACCGCGACCCGATCCGAGCCGGCTCTCGGTGCCATTGGCTCGGCGCGCTGCATCTCGGGCGCGGGCGCCTGGCGCTGGTAGCGCGGTGGGGCGAGATCGGGCTGCTCGAGCATCGTCTTCTGGTCGAACATCGCCTTCTTGAAGGTGACCGGGTCGGCGATCATCGGGAAGTCGGCAACGTTGGCGCCACCGACCTCCTCGGCCGCGGTCAGGATGTCAAGCGTCCCGAAGCCGAAGATGCGCCCGAACACGCTCTGGTCCAGCCTGGCGTCGTTGATCTTCTCGAGGCTCGTGTCGCTGACGCTCTTGTTGAGCACGCCCTCGGCGCGCATCACGCGCCGGGTGGTGATGAGCCATTCCTGGTTCCGCCAATCCCAGAGCACGAAGCCGATCCAGCCGATGGCTCCCAGCAGCGCAGCCACGGCGATGACGGTGACGGCGCCATCGATGGTCGGATTGTCGAGCACCTGTCCGCGGTTCGTGCCGACCCACAGGGCCAGGGCCAGCGCCACGATGGCGACCAGGATCCAGACCCACGTTCGCGCGATCACGGCGAACCAGTGTTGGCGGCTCTCGTAGACGACCTCCTCGTTCCGGCTCAGGAGGTTCTTGGCGTAACTCATGGGCCTCGTACGCTCCGCTTCAGGCTCTCGGATGCGCCCGCGCGTAGACCTCGCGGACGCGCTCGCCGGTCAGGTGGGTGTAGAGCTGGGTGGTGCTGATGCTAGCATGGCCCAGCAGCGCCTGGACCACGCGCAGATCGGCCCCGCCCTCCAGCAGGTGCGTCGCAAAGCTGTGCCGGAACGTGTGCGGCGTCACCCGCTCCGACACCCCCGACGCCTCCGTCCAGCGCTTCACGAGCCTCCACACGGACTCTCGCGACATGCGCTTGCCACGCGTGTTGACGAAGACCGCGGGCGTGGGCCGGGCGCCCGTCCACGCCTGGCGTGGACCGGATCGATACCGATGCAGGCGCTCGCGAGCCTCTTCCCCCATCGGCACCCTGCGCTCCTTGTTGCCCTTGCCGATGACGCGCACCTGGGCGTTGGGCAGGTCAACCCGGTCCGTGTCCAGACCGACCAGCTCGCTCACCCGCAGGCCGCAGGCATAGAGGAGCTCCAGGATGGCCCGATCGCGGACGCCGATGTCGTCGTCGGCCGGTGGCGCGTCCAGGATGCGCGCCACGTCGTCGGGCTCGAGCACGTCGGGCAGGTAGCTGCCCGGACGGGGTGCGTCGACCAACGCGGGAACGTCGCGGGTGGCGTAGCCCTCGCGCAGGGCGAAGGCGTAGAAGCTCCGTACTGCGGCCGATTTCCGCGCCTGGGTGCTGCCCTTGGCGCCCCCGCGCTGGAGCGCGGCGACGAAGTCGAGGAGCGGCTGCGGGTCGTCTCGCCACCGCCGGCCCGCGTGCTCCGCAAACTGGGCAAGATCACGGCGGTACGCGGCGATGGTGAGGGGCGACAGGCCACGCTCGACGCGCAGCTCGACCAGGAAGGCATCGATCGCCGCGTCAAGGCCGGTCGCGGGCACGGCGGCTTCGTGCATTACGTGCCGAAGGGCGCGCAGGCCTCGAGCCCGGCCGCGCCGACCTGAAATTTGGTGCGGTGGGCGCGCATTACGCAGCCGGTTCCGAGAATCGACGCGAATTTCACGCTCAGGCCCTCGCTCCCCGATCGCGAATGACCCGCTAACGCGCGCTCCAGCGCGCAGGTTTCAACTCGCGGCATCACTTCGCGGCGCGGAGCAGCGCCTGGGCGGCGGCATGCGCCTCCTCACCCGCCTCCTCCCCCGCGAGCATGGCGGCGAGCTCCTGGGTGCGTTCGTCGGCCGAGAGCACGCGCGCCTCGGTCAGCGTCCGACCGTCGGCCACCCGCTTGCCGATGACGACGTGGGCGTCGGCGTGGGCAGCCACCTGCGGCAGGTGGGTGACGCACAGCACCTGGTGGTAGGCGCTGAGCGATCGCAGCCGCTCCCCGAGTGCCGCCGCGTTCCGCCCGCCAACTCCGGCGTCGACCTCGTCGAACACCAGCAGCGGCGTCTCGTCGGCCGCGGCGAGCACGACCTTGAGCGCCAGTGACAGCCGGCTGGCCTCGCCGCCCGACGCGATCCGCCCGAGCGGCCGTGCCGGCTCGCCGGGGTTCGGCGCGAAGGTGAAGGTCACGTGGTCGGCACCGCTCGGCCCGGTCTCGACCGCACCCAGCTCAACGCCGAATGCATCGGCGGGCAGGCCGAGCGGCGGGAGCTCGGCATTGACTGCCGCCGACAGCCCTTCAGCGGCCGTGCGGCGCGAGGCGGTCAACGCCGTGGCCGCCGAGTCGAGGGCCCGCAGGCGCTCGGCCTCCTCGGTCCTGAGCCGTTCGCGTTCGCCCTCCTGGTTCTCGAGCCGTTCGAGCTCGGCGGCCGATTCCTCGCCGAAGGCGATGACGCTCTCGAGGGTGTCACCGTACTTCCGGCGCAGGTCGTACAGCAGGGCCAGCCGCTCCTCCGCCGCAGCGCGAGCGGCCGGGTCGAGGTCCATGGCGTCTGCTGCGGCGCTGACGTCCCGGGCGAGCTCCGATGCCTCCGCGGCCAACGCAGCGGCGCGGTCGACCAGCGGCACGAAGCGCTCGTCGTGCTGCGCGGCGGCCGCGAGGCTGCGCTCGACGCCAGCCAGCGCGTCGCCCGTGCCGCCGTCGTCGCGCAGGCCGGCAACGGCTTCGGCGGCCGACCGCACGATCGTCTCTGCGTGCTCCGCCGCGCGCAGCGCAGCCTCGAGCTCGGCGTCCTCGCCCGGCCGCGGCGACGCCGCGACGATCTCGTCGACCTGGTGGCGCAGGAGCTCGACCCGACGGGCGAGGTCGTGGGGATCGGTCAGCAGCTCCGCGGACGCGGCAGCAACCGCCCGCCAGGCGCGATACGCGTCACCAACCGCTGCGACCAGCGCCGCATTCGCGGCGAAGCCGTCCAGCAGCGCGAGCTGATGCGCCGGCTCCAGGAGCCGCTGCTGGTCGTGCTGGCCGTGGATCTCGCCGAGGCGCGCGCCCAGCGATGCCAGCCCGCCGACAGTCACCGTCCGATCGTTGACGCGGGCGACCGAACGACCGTCGGCGCCGACCTCGCGCCGCACGATGACCGAGCCCTCGCCCGCAGCGATCACGTCGGCCAATGCGTCGTCCGGCTGCGGCGGCGGCGCATCGAAGATCGCCTCCACGCGCGCCGCATCGGCGCCGGCGCGGACCTGGTCGGTGCTGGCCCGCGCGCCGAGGGCGAGCGCCACCGCATCCACCACCAGCGATTTCCCGGCGCCGGTCTCGCCGGTCAGGACCGTGAAGCCGGGCGCGAGCGCCAGCCGGACGGACTCGACCACGGCCAGGTTCTCGACGGTGAGCTCGCGCAGCGGCATCGGTGCAGTATCGGCCTAGTAGGGCAGCAGCGACGCCTTTGTGCGCAGCAGATCGTAGAAGGGCGTGCTGCCGGTTGGCTCGATCATCCGCATCGGCTCGGGCAGCGCACACACCTCGACCCGGTCGCCGATCGCCATCGGCAGGTCGAGCTGCCCGTCCAGGCTGACGAGCGCGCCGTCGTGCGCCTCGCGCAGGATGAGGTTCACCTGGTGGCCCTCGCCCGCGACCACGCTGTGGAGCGGCGAGAGGTAGGCGGCAACGGGCGTGATGATCATGTTTCGCAGGCGCGGATCCAGGATCGAGCCCCCCGCGCTGAAGCTGTAGGCCGTGGAGCCGGTCGGCGTGGCAACGACCACGCCATCGGCCACGTAGGTGGCCAGGTGCGAGCCGGAGACCTCCACCTCGAGGCGAATCATGCGCACGCGGCTGCCACGGGTGACGACGACCTCGTTCAGGCAGGCGTGCTCCTCGCTAATCCCGTCACGGCGGATCAGCGTGGCGAGGATGCGGAAGCGGTCCTCCGTCACGTAGTCGTTGGCCGCGACCTGGTCGAGCGCCGCCTCGAGGCCGTCCGACTCGACCTTGGCCAGGAAGCCGACGCGGCCCAGGTTGACGCCCAGCGCCGGGACGCCCGAGCCGCCGATTGCACGCGCGGTGCGGAGGAAGGTCCCGTCGCCGCCGAGGACGCAGATGAAGTCGGTCGTGGCCAGCTCGCCCTCGATTCGCTCGTAGGCGTCGCCGGGGGCCTCCCACATCTCGACGCCGCGGTCCGCGCACCACGCACGGGCACGACCGAGCATCGCTGACGCGCGGTCGCTGTACGGATTGAAGGTGAAGCCAATGCGCTTCACGCCGGATCGGCCTCCGATCGGCTCAGCCGCTCGGCAATGCGGTCGACGCTACGGCGCAGCTCGGCGAGCTCCGCGGCCATGTCGCGCGGCTCGGTGACGGCGGCATACGAGCGATCCAGCCCGGCGGCGATGAGCGCGCGCATCAGGCTGGATGGCGAGACGCCACGCGCCTGGGCCGCCTCCTCGACCCGTGCCAGGAGCGCATCGGGCATGCGCAGGCTCACGATCTGGCGCATCGTGTCCGGCGCTGGCTCGTGCGTGGCCGGCTCGACGACCTCGAGTCCCTCGAAGCCGATCCCGAGCTGCTCGACCTGCGGCGCGGCGGCGCTTCGTCGCTTCATCGGCGTGATCGTAATACGCGCGTGCTACGCGCGGCGCCCAGATTGCCGGTACGCAGGTGCGCGGTCAGGTGTCCCGCACTGCCGCGAATGCGCTGTCCAGGTACTCGGTCCGTTCGGTGCCGCCTGCCACGCGCAGGTCGACGAGGAACTCGACGTTGCCATCGCCGCCACGAATCGGCGAGCGAATGGCGCGATGAGCGTGCAGGCCCGCGCCCTCGGCGTCGGTCCACACATCGCGGAGGATGCGCTCCCAGACGCTGGGATCGGTAACGACCCCGCCCCTCGGCACGTCCTCGCGACCGGCCTCGAACTGCGGCTTGACCAGGGCGACCACGCGACCGTCATCGGCCAGCAGGCTGCGGACGGCCGAGAGCACCAGGCGCAGGCTGATGAAACTGAGGTCGAGGGTCGCGAGGCCAACCGGCTCAGGCAGCTCGCGGAGCTCTCGAAGGTTCGTGCGCTCCATGCTCACGACCCGCGGGTCGTCACGCAGGCGCTGAATGAGCTGCGCTCGCCCGACGTCGACCGCGTAAACGATGCGCGCGCCCCGGGCCAGCAGGACATCGGTGAAGCCGCCCGTCGAGGCACCGGCGTCCAGCGCGGCCGTGCCGGTGGGATCGATTGCGAAGGCGTCGAGCGCCGCTTCCAGCTTCGCCCCCGCGCGGCTGGCCCACCTCGGCTTCTCGACCAGCGAGACCGATGCGTCCGCGGCCACCACCTGACCCGGCTTGAGCCGCCGCGTGCCGTCCAGCTCAACGTCGCCGGCGTGAATGAGCGCCTGGGCCTCGGCCTTCGAACGCGCGAGATCCCGATCTACGAGCAGCTGGTCCAGTCGGATGCGTGACGCCATGCCGCGCAGCATGCTACGCACGACGGACCTCATGGTGTGCGGTCACGTCCCCGCCCTGCCCGGCCGGACGAAGTGGCTTGCGGAACCGTCCCAATTCTCGTCGAGTGGGCATAACGCGCACCACAAGAGCGAAAAGCGTCCGAATTGTCGCCTGGTGCTCACCTGGAAGGAATTCGGCCCGTTCGGGCGCTGGCGAGCCGCATACCGCTCACCTGGCGGGAATTCGACCTGTTCGCGGTCCGTTTCCGGAACCGGCGGCGCTGAGGCGCGGACGCTACGCGGCGCTGACCTTGGATCGACGTTGCGTCGCACGGATGC
>JAICRD010000126.1 GCA_025937535.1 Chloroflexota bacterium
ACGGTCAGCGACATCGATGCCGTCGTCGCGAACTGCCGTGTTGCCATGGACGAGGCACGCGAGATGGCCGGGCGCCGGCCCACTGCGGCCGTCATCGGCATCGCCGGGGAGCTGGTCAAGGGGGCGACGTCGACGCTCACCACTCGACGCGACGACCCCCGCCGCCCGCTCGACGAGCCGGAGCTCGAACGGCTGGTGCACCGCGCGCAGGATCGGGCGCTGCGCGAGGCCGAGGAACGCATCCGCTGGGAGTCCGGCGTGGATCGGCTCGATGTGCGGCTGGTCCATGCGGCGATCGTCGAGATGAAGATCGACGGCTATCCGGTCAGCAACCCCATCGGCTTCACCGGGGCGCAGGTGGAGCTCCACCTCTTCAACGCCTTCGCCCCGATGGTCCACCTCGGGGCACTGCAGTCGGTCGCCAACGCGCTCGGGCTCGAGCTGCTGGGCGTGATCGCCGAGCCGTACGCGGTCGCGACGTGCCTCGACCCCGGCGAGCTCGGTGACGCAGGCGCGGTGTTCATCGACATCGGTGGCGGCACCACGGACGTGGCGTTGGTGCGTGGCGGCGGCATCAGCGGCACGAAGATGCTCGCGCTCGGCGGACGCGCCTTCACCAAGGGCCTGGCCGATCGGCTGGGCATCTCGTTCGCCGACGCGGAACGCGCCAAGCTGGGCGTCGCCCAGGAGGATTCGCGCCCCGAGGTTGGAGAGACGCTGCTCGAGGACGCGCGCGTCTGGCGGGCGGGGGTGGAGCTCATGATCGCCGACCTCGCCGGTGCAGATCTCCTGCCCGGCCGGATCCTGCTGTGCGGCGGCGGCGCCGACCTTCCGCAGGTGCGCACCGTCCTGGACGAAGCCGACTGGTGGCACGGCCTGCCGTTCGCGCGCCAGCCGAAGGTCCGCGCGCTGTCGCCGGACGAGGTGGTCGGGCTGCGTGATCCGACCGAGAGCCTCCGAACGCGCCAGGACGTCACCCCGATGGCGCTGGCGCACCAGGCGCTGGTCCTGGACGCCGGCGCGTCGGCCGTCGACCGCGCCATGCGCGGCGTCGTGCGCGAGATGCAGCTGTGACCGACCAGCCGACGCTCATCTACCTCGAGGCTGACGACGAGATCACGGCCGTCGTGCGCCGCGTGCGCGCTGCCGGGCCGGGACGAGTCGTGATCGTGGCGCCGGGGCGCTCGCGAGCCACGTCGAGCGCCGTCGCACTCCGGCTCCTGGCGCGCGCGGCAGCCGGCGACGAGCGCGAGATCGCGGTGGTCGGTGACGAGCTGACTCGATCCCTCGCCGGGGAGGCCGGACTGACGGCGTATCGCTCGGTGGACGATGCGCGTTCGGCGACCGCGGCCGTGCCCGCGGAGCCAGCGCCCTCCCAGCACGCCACGATCCACGTGGTGCGCGGGCCCGCGGCCGACGACACCGCACCAACGCTGGCGGCGGTGGCCGCAGCGGATACGCAGACCCGTCCCGTTCGGCTGGCGCCACCACGAGGTGCTCAACCCGCGCCGCAGCCGGGTCCATCGCGCAGGCCGCGGCCGGCGGGACCCGCGCGCCGGCCGGTTCGCCGCGCAGCGAACCCGCTGGTGGCCGTGCTCGGCATCGCCGGCGCATTCGTCGTGATCGCGGCCGTGCTCGGCGCGATGTTCCTGCCGGCCGCGACGGTGGCCATCACGCCCCGCAGCGAGCAGGTCGGCCCGGTCGACTACACCATCACCATCGAGGACGCGCGGCGCACGGCCGGCACCGTGACCGAGACGGCGACAGTGACGGCGTCCGGCTCGTACGCCATCGAGGCGGCCGCGACCGGCGTCGTTGTGTTCCGCAACTTCAACATCGTGCCGATCGAAGTCCCGGCGGGAACGCCGGTCGGCGTCGACGACGACGTTGTGTTCGCCACGACTGGCCCGGTCGTCGTCCCGGAGGGTTCACTGACAGGAGAGGGCACGATTGCGGGCGGCGAGGCAAGCGTCGGGATCGCCGCGGCGGCCATTGGGCCGGACAGCAACGTCGGGGCCGAGGCGATCGACACCATTCTCGATGAGGATGTGCGCAACCGGCTCCGCGGCTTTCGGCAGAATCGCGCGCGACTGGTCGTCAATCCGGAGCCGACCACGGGCGGCGTGGCGACGACGGGCCTCGAGATCACGCAGGCCGATGTCGACGCCGCGACCCAGCAATTGCGCGACGCGCTCACCGCCGGGCTGGAAACGGCACTGGAGGGTTCCGATGCCGGTCTCTTCGCCGATCCCGTCGAGCCGGCCGAGCCCGTCATCACCATCCCCGACGGGCTGGTCGGCACGCGAGACCAGGCCGAGGTCCAGATCAATGGAGAGCTCGCCTACGACCGGCTGACGATCGACGAAAGCGATGTCGAGGCTCGTGCTCAGGAGCGCTTCGTCAACGACGCCAGCGTCCTTCCTGCCGGCACGCAACTGCTGACCGATGCGATCGACGTGCGCATCGGTGGCGTCACCCGCCTGGGTGATGCGCTCGCGGTGGACGTCGCGGTCACCGGACGCGCCACGACGTCCGTGAGCCGCGAAGAGGTGGTGCAGGGGATCATCGGCCTTTCGGAGTCCGAGGCGGAGGCCGCCCTGGCCGCGCTCGGCCAGGCCGATGTGACGCTGTGGCCGGGATGGGTGTCCACGGTGCCGGATCGCGAGTGGCGGATCGAGGTCGACATCAGCGGCATCGAGGAGCCGATGGCGGAGCCGAGCCCTTCGTGAGGCTCATCGGCCTGGATCACGGCGCGAAGCGCATCGGCGTTGCGGTGGGCGATACCGAGACCGGCATGGCATTTGCTCGTCCGGCGATCAAGCGGCGCAACCTCGATCACGATCTGGCCCTCGTCGGTGAGCTGTGCACCACCGAGGGAGCCACCGTGGTCGTGATCGGGTTGCCGCTTCTGCTTGACGGCACCGAAGGGGCGCAGGCCGCCGCCGCGCGTGCCTTCGGCGAACGGCTCGAGCGCATCGGCCTGCAGGTCGCGTACGAGGACGAGCGGCTGACGTCGTGGGAAGCCGAGCGGCAGAGCTCCGCGCAGGGTCGCCATCCGAGGCGCGACAGCGGGGAGATCGACTCAGCGGCGGCCCGTCTGATCCTGCAACAATATCTGGACGCCCGTCCCCCGACCCCCTTCAGGCCTGAGGAGACTGAATGAGCCGACGCCCCAGCTCGTGGGAGCACGAGGAGCGCCGCAACGCGCGCATCCGGGAGCTGCGAGAGCAGCGCGAGGGACCAGTTCGGCGCCGCCGGCGCATACAACCTCTGTTACTCCTGGCATGGATCGCGGGCACGATCGCGCTCCTGGGTGTGCTCATCTTCCTGGGCTTCAACGTCTTCTTTGCGCCGCGGGTCATGGCCTGGGTCGAGGAGAACCCCGGAGCCATCGAGCACGGCATCGTGCAGGACTTCGTGAAGTGGTACGCGCCGGAGGAGCTCGCCGATGAGCCGGCCTCGACCGAGCATCGACGCGTGACGATCCAGGTCGAGTCGGGGGCGACCGACACGTCCATCGGCCAGATGCTCTTCGACCAGGGGCTCATCAAGAGCCGGGTCGCCTTCCAGTACGCGATCATCCAGGCCGGTCGCGAGGGGACACTGCCAGTCGGCGTCTTCGACCTGTCGCCGACGCTGAAGCCGTCGGAGATCGTCGCCGCGCTCCAGGGCCAGGAGTTCGCGCCGACGACCACCGTGACGATCCGGGAGGGCCTCCGACTCGAAGAGGTGGTCGCCGCCTTCGCCCAGAGCGAGATGACGATGAACATGGAGGAGTTCGCCGCCATCCTGGAGGCGCCACCTGCCGAGATTCTCAACGAGTTCGACTTCCTCGCCGACCTTCCCGCGGGCCGATCGCTGGAGGGCTACATCCCGCCGGATACGTACGAGTTCGAGATCAGCGGCGACCGCGGATCGCCAACCTTCATCGTGCGCGACCTGCTCACGCAGTTCGAGCAGAGCTTTACCCAGGAGATTCGCGACGGGATCGCCGCGAAGGGCCTGACGATCGACGAGGCGATCATCATCGCGAGCATCGTCGAGCGCGAGGCGGTGGTCGAGGAGGAGCGCCCGCTCATCGCATCGGTCTACATCAACCGGTTCCTGAACCCGGACAACACGCAGACGGTGGGGCTGCTCAACGCCGACCCGACGCTGCAATACGGGCTGACCACCGGCGAATACCGCCCCGTGGGGCATCCGCTCCTCGGCGATGCGACCGGCGGGCTGCCCGTCGATGAGTGGGGGAGCGTCGACTGGTGGCCGCAGCTCCAGGTCGGCGGCGGCGAGGTTGCGCTCGACGAGGCGCTGCTCGGCTTCCAGACCTACACCCAGCCGGGCCTGCCGCCGATGCCGATCGCCGCGCCGCGCATCAGCTCGCTCGCGGCGGTTGCCAGCGCGCCGCTGGAGGACGGCTACCTGTTCTTCGTTGCCGGGTGCCCGGGCGGTACGCGCGACGGGTCCCACTACTTCTCGCGCACCAATGGCGAGCACGAAGCCTTGGTGGCACAGGCTCGGGAGGAGTGTGCCGGCCAATGACCGGTTTCGATCGGGCCCCGCGCCTTGCGGCGCTTCGAGGGCTGCTGGACACGCACGGCCTCGACGCCATGCTCGTCTCGCGGGCGGCGAACAAGCGCTACTTCAGCGGCTTCCGCGCCATGGACGACGAGGAATCGAGCTGGCCGGGCACGCTGTTCGTGACCCGCGACGCGACGTGCATCCTGGCCGACTCCCGCTACACGGAGCAGGCGGCGATCGAGGCGCCCGACTGGGAGGTCATCCTGACGACGGGCGGGATGGCCCAGGACCTCCCGCCGATCCTGTCCGACCACGACGTCGTCGCGCTCGGCATGGAAGCCCAGATCGTCACCCACGCCGAATGGTCGGGCCTGGCCGAGGCCGCATCGGGTGTCGAGCTGCACGCAATGGACGAGGAGATCGCACCGTTGCGCCTGCGCAAGGCGCCGGATGAGGTGGACGCCATCGGCCGCGCATGCGCATTGACCGATGCCTGCCTGGCGCACCTGGTCGAATGGATCCGCCCCGGCATGACCGAGCTCGAGGTGGCCTGGGAGCTCGAGGCGTACTTCCGCACCCACGGCGCCGAGGGGCAGGCGTTCGGCTCGATCGTGCTTGCCGGCGCCCGGGCGTCGATGCCGCATGGGGTGCCTTCCGAGGCTCGGGTCGAGTCCGGCAACGTGCTGCTCATCGACTTCGGGTGTGCGGTCGATGGGTATCGGTCCGACATGACGCGCACCCTGTTCGTCGGCGAGGTGCCGGGGCGCATCGGCCTTGCCCACGACGCGGTTCGCGAGGCACAGCAGGCGGCGTTCGACGCGCTTGAAATCGGGGTCAACGGGCAGGAGGTCGACGCGGTGGCGCGGAACGTCATCGCCGATGCCGGCTTCGAGCCATACGGCCATGGCCTCGGCCACGGCATCGGGCTCGAGACCCACGAGGCGCCGAGCCTCCGCCAGTCGCGTCCCTACACGCTCGAGGCGGGGATGGTCTTCAGCGTCGAGCCGGGCATCTACCTTCCGGGCGAGACGGGCATCCGGATCGAGGACATCGTCGTGCTGGAGGAGTCCGGCCCGCGGCTGCTCACGAACTCACCGCGCGAGGCGCAGGTCATCGGCTGAGAAGACATCGGGACGAAGCGGTGCCGCAGCCATGCCTGCCGTATCCTGTGATCCGCACGAACGGTCGGCAGCCGCGCGCATCGGTCCATCAGCAGGAGCACCCCATTTGATCAGCACGGGCGACGTCAAGAAGGGCGTCATCATCGAGCTCGACGGACAGCTCATGAAGGTCCTCGACTGGAGCCACATCAAGATGGCGCGAGGATCGGCGCAGGTCCGCATGAAGATGCAGAACGTGCGCAAGGGCGACATCGTCGAGCGCACCTTCCAGGCCGGAACGAGATGGCCGCGGGCGCGGGTCGAGACTCGCGATGCCCAGTACCTCTACTCCGATGGCGACGCGTACCACTTCATGGACTCCGAGACCTACGAGCAGTTCGCTCTGCCGGCGCGCACCCTGGGTGACGACGCGCCGTACCTCAAGGAGAACACCGAGGTCCAGTACAGCTCGCACGAGGGCGAGGTGCTCGGGCTCGAGCTGCCGGTCACGGTTGACCTGGTCGTGACCCAGACCGATCCGGGCTTCGCCGGGGACACCGCCACAGGTGCGAAGAAGCCCGCAACCCTGGAGACCGGACTGGTGGTGCAGGTGCCGCTGTTCGTGAACGAGGGCGAC
>JAICRD010000118.1 GCA_025937535.1 Chloroflexota bacterium
GTCGTCGGAGGCGTGCGCGATGGAAACCAGCGCCGACTGGTCGCGTTCGTGGAGGACGAGCCGATCGGACTCGCCGCGTGCCTCCGCCAGGAAGCGCTCCTCCGCCTCGCGACGCGACAGGTCGCGCGGCAGGAGCCCATACCGCCACATGCGCAGCGCCAGGTCGGGGATCGAGAGCCGCTCGATGGCGCCCGGGCTGCCGTCGAGCACCAGCGGCCGGGTCGATCGGGCCAGGCGACCGGTGATGACGAGGTCGACTCCCTCGCCGGGCTGCAACGACCGCCCCGGGCTGACCGCGGCGCGTCCCCCGAAGACCGGGTACCCGATCAGCTGGCTGGCGAGCAGGAGCAGGGTGAGCACACCGAAGACGATCGTCGGCACCCACGATGCCTCGACCATGATCGGCGGTCGAGAGCCGGCGGCGAAGGCTCGGTCCGTGGGGACGTCCGCGTCGAGACCGGCATACCAGTCGCTGTCGAGCACCGGGCCAAGGTCGAACGTGTCGCGCGTGTAGAGGCCCTGGAGCCTCACCGGCTGTGCGTCGGGCGGCTGCGGCGAGCGGAGGATGATCGCGTCGCCGCCCTCGGGATCGGCGAGATAATAGAACCAGGCCGCGTCGTCCCCATCGCAGCCGGCCTCCACGGCACAGGCCGCATACGTCGCCGGTGTCACCACGCGTCCGGTCACCAGCGGCTGCGAGCCGTCGGGTTCATCCGCCAGCTGCGACGGGATGAACGCCTCGTCGGGCTCGCCGCCGAAGTCGACCTCGTCCAGGAAGCGGCCCTCGGCCAGATCGAAGCCGGGCGGCACCGAGCCCAGCGCGTCGACCGCGGCGGCCACGACGTCGGGGTCCGCGACCAGCTCCGCGGTGATGACCCGCTGGCGGATGAACGCGTCGCCCAGCGAGCTGCGCACCAGCAGGCCGGTGGACTGGTCATCCGGGTCGCGCGCGAGGTAGAAGAAGGCGGCCGGCGTCGACAGGCTCGACTCGGCCATGACCCCGTCGAACTCGAACCAGATGCTGCCGGTCGGATCCTCGAGGGCGGCGACGTCGGCGAGGGTGGTGTGCTGGACCTCCGGCCGCTCGGCAAGGATCGCGGCGGTGTCCCGCGCCGAGATGAGCGTCGCCGCCGCCAGCGCGACGATCACGAGCGGCACACCGAAGCGCGCCAGCTCGCGCAGCCCGACGAAGCTCAGGAGCGACGCGAAGAGCTGGCGGATGGCGAAGGCGATCGAGCCGAGTACGGCCAGCAGGCGATACGTCATACGGGCCGGCGCCCACCTGGCCGCGACCCGACGACCTGCGGCCGGCGGGCTCCTGCAGCGGAGGCGGACCTACGCCGGGACGGGCTCCTCCTCGGGGCTCTCGACATGGTGGTACAGCGGAGTCTCGCGACTCGCGTCCGTGAGCATCGGGTCGAGCATCTTCTGCATGGCAAGGGTATGCGTGCAGCCGCCGGCCGATTCGAACAGGTGGCAGTCACAGCGCCACGCGTCGGCGTCGAGAGATACGGTGTGCGTGCCGTTGTCACCGGCGAAGCTGGCCCGGAAGGACTGGAGCTTCACGCGATCGGGCTCGTGTGCGTAGCGCATCGCCTTCTCGACCTTGCCGATCATGCTCGATTGCACGTCGCGAATACCTCCATGGCGCCGTCCCCGGCGCCCTACTACGTGGCGCCCGCCCTCACCCGATATCCGGGTCGCTGCCGGTGGCCCTGGCGAGCCGCTCCTTGAGCATTGCGAGCAGTGTAACCGGCGTCGGGTCGGTCTGGTAGAGGATCGCGAGATACACGCTCACCAGGTCGCCGTACGCGACCGTGGTGAGGACCCGCGCCAGCCGCGAGGGCCCCTCGGCCCAGACCTCGGAGCGGTTCGTTGCGCGCTCACCGAGCAGCTCCTCGACGACGCGGTAGCGCGCGGCGAGCTCCTCCGGCTCATCGGGGTCGCGCAGCTGGACCACGTACAGCGCGTCCGACAGCTCGCGCGGATTGAGGCTGCCCTCGATGGCGTTGTGGTTCGCCTCGGGCATCGGCTCCCACGCCGACCAGGCCTTGGCGTTTTCGTTGAGCTGCGTCTTCCAGCGGTGCGCGACGGCCGCCATCGGCCCGTGGCCGTAGATGACCGGGATGCGGCCGAAGATCGCCCAGGCCAGCTGCTTCGCCGGATTCGCCTCGGTCTCCACCGATGGCGCAAAGCGCTCCATCATCTCCTCGAGCGCCTGCACGACCGGGCCGATGGGGTCGGCATCGGCGATCAGGCCGGCGGACGCCAGCAGTTCGTGGACGAGCCCGACGCCGAAGCCGATGGCCGCGCGCGGCTGGCCGCCGAGCCGGTACTCGAGCAGCGGGAGCCCTGCCTCGCGAGCCTGCGCGGCGAGGCGGCCACCGGTGGTGATGACGGCCAGCGGCAGCTGCGCTTCGCGGGCGGCGGCGAAGCCCGACAGCGTCTCGGCCGTCTCGCCCGAGTGGCTGCTGGCCACGATGAGCGTCCGCGGGCCGGCACCGGCCGGCAGGCCGTAGTCGCGGTGCACGATGAGCGGCACGCGCAGGCGCTCCCCCGCCGCGGCGGCGACCAGCTCGGCACCGATGGCGGAGCCTCCCATGGCCAGCACGATCACGGCGTCGACGTCGCCGAAGGTGGCGGGAAGCTGCGTGGCCGACGCCACGCGGCGGGCCAGCGACAGCTGGCCCGGCATGGCCGCGACCTTCGCGAGCATGTCCTCCGGGTCGATCCGGCGCAGCGTTGCCGGGTCGTCGAGGGTGACCGCCTCCTCGAACAGCGGCGGGCTCGTGCCGTTCGCGTCGTCCTCGGGATCTGGCCGGCCGGGCTCCTCGTCGGGATTCTTGTAGCCGAAGAAGTCGCGTGCGTCCATCAGGTCGCGGCCGCAGCCCTCGGCCGCTCCGCGCCGGCGATCCGACGGCCCTCCGCCAGCAGCGCCTCGACATCCTCGGGCGAGCGTGCCTCGACGTAGACGCGCAGCAGCGCCTCGGTCCCGCTGAAGCGGATGAGCAGCCACGAGCCATCGGCGCGGTAGAACTTGAAGCCGTCGTTCGTGTCGAGCGCCTTGCGCTCGACGACCTCCTGGCCGGACAGCGTGGTGGGCGCCTCGTCCTGGAGGCGCGCCAGCATATCGGCCTTGACCTGCTCGTAGCCCTCGCGCGCGAAGCGAATGTCGATGCGGTCGTAGTACGACGGGCCGGCCAGCGCCTGGAGCTCCGCGAGCACCTCGGACGCCTGCTTGCCCTTGGTCAGCCACAGGTCCATCAGGAACAGCCCCGATGCGAGCCCGTCGCGCTCCGGGATGTGCATCCCGAACCCGAAGCCACCCGACTCCTCACCGCCGATGACGGCATTCGTCTCCGTCATCTTCGGCCCCACGTACTTGAAGCCGACGCCCGTCTCGTACGCCTGCGTGCCGTAGATCTCGGCAAGCTTCTTGGCCATCGATGTCGTCGTAACGGTGTAGACCGCCGGGCCGATCTGACCGCGCACGTCGAGCAGGTACCAGTACAGCAGCCCGTACACCTGCAGCTGGTTGACGAAGACGCCCTGCTCGGTGGCCATCCCGACCCGGTCGGCGTCCCCGTCGAAGGCGATCCCGATGTCGGCGCCCCAGCGCGGGATCTCTTCCAGCCACTCGTCGACGTTGGGGCGGATCGGCTCGGGGTTGACGCCGCCGAAGTATGGGTTGCGCTCGGTGTGCAGCTCGCGGACGGTCAGGCGGCCATCACCCAGCAGGCGGGTGTACCAGCCCGATCCCGAGCCGAACAGCGTCTCGACCAGCACCCGCTTCTCGGCGGCGCGGATGCGCTCGATGTCGACGATGCTTGCCAGCTGGTCCCGGAATCGTGGGTACGGATCGAAGGTCTCCACCAGGCCGTTGGCCACGGCGTCGTCATAGTCCCGCCGCGGCGGCAGCTCGTCCTCCGGATGGGTGTTCATGGTCGCCTCGATGGCGGCCAGCATCTCGGGCGCGGCGGCGCCGCCGGTATCGGCCTTGACCTTGAATCCGTTGTCGGTCCATGGGTTGTGGCTGGCGGTGATGACGATCCCGGCACCTGCGCCCAGCTCTCGGGTGAAGAAGCTGCCGACCTGCGTCGGGACCGCCTCGGGCGGCGTGTAGCTGCGAATGTCGTGCGCGGCCAGCACCTCGACGCAGGCGCGCGCGAAGTGCTCGGAGGCGAAACGACGGTCGTGGCAGACGACGACGCCGCGGTCGGCGGCTCCGGTCTGCTGGAGGTGCTCCGCCACGCCGCGCGCGCAGCGACGGACGTTGTGGAAGGTGTAGTCCTCGGCGATCGCGGCGCGCCAGCCATCGGTTCCGAACTTGATCTTCGTCATGTGCGTGCGGGCACTCGTCTACGGGATCGGTCGGATGTGTGCACCCATCGTACCGGCATTTCGCAGCCTAGAACGATGGGTCTCGGCTCGCGACGTCGTCGAGCGACGCCTGCAACCGATCCACCAAGGGGCGGAGCCGGTCGCGCGGACCGACGACGATCGGCGCGGCCTCCTCGACTCGCAGCCGGCAGAACGGCAGCGGCACGACGTGACGATCCCAGCGGCCGGTCAGACGGAGCGACGGCCTCGCCGCGATGGCCCATGGCTGGAGTGGCAGGCCGGCCTCGCGGGCGACGATCAGGGCACCCGGCTTCGCGCGCCGATACGGACCTGCCGGCCCATCCGGGCTGACCGCCAGCGAGGCGCCCCCGCGGCCGATGCGGGCGAGCTGGCGTGACAGCCGGGCGGCCTCGGCCCGGTCGCCCTCGGCAGGCAGCGGCACCGAGCCTGCGTCGAGCGCCGCGAGCATCGCGTTCATGACGTCGCCACGAAACGTCTGCGTGCTGAAGCTCACATGACGGTGCCGGCGTCGCAGGCGCCACGCCGCGACGGCGGCGGCCAGGTTGTACTCGTGCCAGAAGGCGAGCACGACCTGGTCCTGGGTCGGCGGGGCGCCGTCCAGGCGGCACGTCGCCGCCACCACGCGGACGTATGCGGCCATGGCCAGGCCGACCAGCTTTGCCAGCGGACGCATCGGTCCTCCGGCGTCAGAGGTAGCGATCGCCGGCCGTGCGGGCGATCTCGTCGAGCACCGGCTTGATCTCCTCGGCGCGATCGCGGCTGCAGACGAGCAGTGCGTCCGGCGTGTCGACGATGATCACGTCCTCCAGCCCGACGGTCACCACCAGCCGATCGCCGCCATGGACCAGCACGCGATGCGAATCCCGGTCGAGGTGGCGTCCGCTCGCCACGAGATCCTTGCCCTCCGCCGCCGACAGGGCTTCGAGCAGCGACGACCACGAGCCGATGTCGGACCAGCCGGCTTCGAGCGGCACGACCGCCATCCGGCCCTCCGCCGCGGCTGCCTCGGCGATCCCGACGTCGATGCTGATGGCCGGCACCTCCTCCAGGATGTCGCGAACCTCGCTCAGCCAGCCCGGGACGCGATGCAGCCCCTCGATTCGTTCCAGCGCCGCGCCGAGCTGGGGCTGGAAGCGCTCGATCGCCTGGCGAAAGGCGTACACCCGCCAGACGAAGATTCCGGAATTCCAGTAATACCCGCCCTCCGCGATGAACGCGTCGGCGGTCGGCGCGTCCGGCTTCTCCACGAAGCGCTCGACCAGGGCGGTGCGGCTCGATGCGTGGAGCGGCGCGGCGGCCTTGATGTAGCCGTAGCCGGTCGCGGCATGGGTCGGGACGACGCCCAGGGTGACGAGGTAGCCGCGCTCCGCCGCTCGGGATGCTTCGCGCAAGCCGGCCGCGAAGGCCTCCTCGTCGGCGATGAAGTGGTCGGCCGGCAGGACGAGCGCGACCTCGTCGCTCTCGCGCCTGGCCATGACCGTCGCGAGTGCCGCGGCGACGGCGGTGGAGCGCGCGAGCGGCTCGCCGAGCACGTTGTCGGGCGGGATGTGCGGGAGCTGCTCCTGCGTCGCCCGGACGTGCGCCTGGCTGGTGATGACGTAGATGTCGTGCGGCTTGAGCAGCGTCTGCAGGCGTCCCACCGTTTGCTGCAACAGGCTGGTGTCGCCGGTCAGGGCGAGGAGCTGCTTCGGGGTGCCGCGCCGAGACAGCGGCCAGAGCCGTGTGCCCGCCCCGCCGGCCATGATGATCGCGAACATGCCCTGCGAGGCTAGCAGAGGCCGACGCTGCCCCGGTGCCTGTGCTGGTTCGGGGTGGTCTATCTGGCGCTCCGCCCAGCAGGAGTCGGAGCAGTGTTCAAGAGTCTTGAACACTGCTGCCCGGCACAACATGGCAGCGGGCGCTTACCAGCCGCTTACCGGTCGATTACCAGACGCTCACCAGTGGCCGATCGGCAGTCCGCCTTCAGGACGGGTCGCGCGCGACCTCCGCCTCCAATGCCTCGCCAAGCTCGATCGTGCGCCGGTAGGCGGCCCAGACCGCATCGGAGAAGACCGTTCGGATGCGGCCCTTCTCCAGCTCGTAGATGGCGGCCGCGCTCGTGCCGCCCGGAGAGGTTACCGCGTTACGGAGCTGTGCTGGGTGGAGCTCCGACTGGCGCGCGAACTCGGCCGATCCGATCAGCGTGTCGACCACGAGATCGTGCGCGAGCTCGCGCGGGAACCCGAGGTGCACACCGGCGTCGATGAGCGCCTCCATCACCGCGAACA
>JAICRD010000104.1 GCA_025937535.1 Chloroflexota bacterium
GTGCGCCCGGCGATCGGATCGGCCGACGCGTCCGCGAAGCTGGTAGAGCTGGGCCAGGCCGAAGGCGTCGGCCCGCACGATGATGATGGTGTTCGCGTTCGGAATGTCGAGGCCGGACTCGATGATCGTCGTGCAGACCAGCACGTCGAACCGGCCCTCGCTGAAGTCGAGCATGACCCGCTCCAGCATCCCCTCCGACATCTGCCCATGACCGATCGCGACGCGCGCCCCGGGCACCAGGCGGCGAACGCGCTCCGCGGCCGCCTCGATCGTGTCCACGCGGTTGTGTACGTAGAAGACCTGGCCGCCCCGATCGAGCTCGCGCGCGATGGCGTCGCGAACGAGGCCGTCATCGTCCTCCGCGATGCGCGTCTGGATCGGCAGCCGTGCCTCGGGCGGCGTCTCGATGACCGACAGGTCGCGGATGCCAACGAGAGAGAGGTGCAGCGTGCGCGGGATCGGCGTGGCCGACAGGGTCAGCACGTCGACCTCGCGACGCATTGCCTTGATGCGTTCCTTGTGCGACACGCCGAAGCGCTGCTCCTCGTCCACGATCAGCAGCCCCAGGTCGGCGAAGGCGATGTCCTTTGAGAGGATGCGATGCGTTCCGATCAGGATGTCGACACTGCCGTCGGCGACCGCCTCGACGATGCGCTCCTGCTCCTTCTTTCCGACGAAGCGGCTCAGCATGGCGACCTCGACCGGGAAGGCAGCGAGGCGGCGCTGGAAGGTGAGCAGGTGCTGCTGGGCGAGCACGGTCGTCGGAACCAGCACCGCGACCTGCTTGCCGTCCTGGACCGCCTTGAAGGCGGCACGCAAGGCGACCTCGGTCTTGCCGTAGCCGACGTCGCCGACCACGAGCCGGTCCATCGGACGCTGGCGCAGCATGTCAGCCTTGACCTCCTCGATGCTGCGCGCCTGGTCCGGCGTCTCCGTGTACGGGAAGCTCTCGTCGAGCTCGCGCTGCCACGTGGTGTCGGCGGAGAAGGCGAAGCCGGGCGCCGATTCGCGCGCGGCGTAGATCTCGATCAGCTCACGCGCCAGGTCGCCCACCGCGCGCCGGACCCGCCGCTTGGTGCGCTCCCACTCGGTGCCGCCCAGCTTGCTGAGCGCCGGCGCGGGACCACCTGCGTAGCGCGTGATGCGGCCGATCTGGTCGGCGGGCAGGAAGATCTTGTCGGTGCCGGCGAAGTCGAGCTGCAGGTACTCCTTGACGTCGTGTCCGAAGGTCCGCTGCGTCATGCCCGCGTACCGGGCGATGCCGTGATCCACGTGCACGACGTGGTCGCCGGGCTGCAATTTGCCGATGAGGTCGCGCGTCACGACCCGCTTGGCACCGGTCAGCCGCCGAACGCGCGTCCCGCCGAAGAGCTCCCGATCGGTCAGCACCACGAGGTCGCTCGGCGCATGCGCGAAGCCCGCCGAGAGCGAGCCATGCACCAGGCCGATCTCACCCGGTCCCGGCGCGGTCCGCAGCTCGGCGAGTGCCGCCGTCGGACGGCCTGCCTCGTCGAGCAGCTCGCTGACGCGGCTGGCCTGGTCGGTCGTGACCACGACGCGGCGCCCGCCGTCGGCGCGCTCGATCAGCCACTCGCCGGCCCGGTCGGCTCTGCCGGCCAGCGTCGGCGCGATGGTGTACCCGGCATGGTCCTCGGCCTGCTCGTCCAGCCGTTCGAGGGCACGTGCGGCCAGCTCGTCGAGCGTCCCGGCCGCGTCGTACGGCAGCGCCCACGTGGCCGGCAGCTCGCCATCTCGGGCGAGCCCGTCACGACGGTCGATGGCCTGCTGATCGAGCTGGAGCGCGAGTGCGTGCAGCTCGCCGAGGTCCGTCAACACGAGGTGCGCGTCGGCCGGGACGTGGGCAGCCGCCGGGCCAGCCGCAAGCCAGGCGGCCCACGTCTCGGCGGCCTCGCCAAGCTCACCCTGCGCCAGGCGCGCCGCATCCTCGGCCAGCTGATCCGATGCCGGCTCACCCGCCGCGGCGACCGCCGCAGCCCAGCCGTCGGCGGGGATGAACTCGGAGGCGGGGACCAGCTCGACCTCCGTCAGCCGCCGGCGCGAGCCCTGGGTCATCGGGTCGAAGGCTCGGATCGACTCGACCTCGTCACCGAACAGCTCGATCCTCACCGGCTCGGCCGCACCGGGCGGCCAGGCGTCGATGAGGCCGCCGCGATGCGCGAATTCGCCGACGCCCGTCACCTCGACGCTGGGGTCGTAGCCGCCCGCGACGAGCCGCTCGAGGAGGAAGCGCTGCTCGATCCGCTCACCGACCCGGACGCTGGTGCGCGCGGCCCGCAGCTGCTCCGGGGAGAGGGTCCGCTGAACCATGGCCAGCAGCGAGCCGATGACGACCAGGCCGCCGGTGCGCGCGCCGAGCTCGGCCAGGACCGACAGACGCTCCGCCGACTCGTCGTGCTCGGGGTGCGCGCGCTCGAGCGGCAGCGCCGCGCGTTCGGGGAGGATGCGGAGGCGTCCACTGCCGATCCACGCCGCGAGGTCATCGGCCAGGCGGTGCGTCTCCTCGTCGGTGCGCGCGACGACGACCAGCGGCGTGGCGGACGGGAGCGACGCGCGGCGGGCGGCGAGGTGCGCCGCTCGAGCGGCCGCGGGCACACGAAGGACGCCCGATTCCGGCAGATGGGGCCGGAGGGCGTCGACGAGCGCTGCGACGCGGCGATCACCGCCGCGCGACGGGGGCATGGACCCGCAATGGTACCGGTCCGGGTTGGGTTCGATTCAGTTCGCGGGTGGTTTCCCCGATGCGAACGCCGGCCCGTCCGGCGGCGGCAGCCCCAGCCGGCGCGCGGCCCACGGCAGGGCCGTGGCCGCCTGCTCTCGCTGCACGCGGCGGACGTGCGGTGCATCGGGGATGATCGGCTCGGGAGCCCGGGAGCAGAAGTACCCCGCCAGGGCGGCGGCGAACACGCCGGCCTCGGGCTTGACGGCCTCGGGCATCGGTCCGCCCTCGTGCGCAAGGCTGGGAAGCCAGGCGGCGACGTCGAAGAGCGGATGCCCCCGCACGATCCAGTTCCAGTCGACGAGCAGCGCGCGATCGGGCCTGATGCACAGGTTGTCACTGCGCACGTCGAAGTGGACGAGCGCGCTTCCTTCGACCTCACGAGGAAATTCGTGCTCGATGAGGGTCGGCAGCGCGGACTCCAGCCATCCCGGCGTGACGAGCCCCAGGCCGAGGAACGGCTGGGGGTTCGACGCGACCGACGACCAGCCGGCGAACAGCTCGGCCGCCTCTTCCTGGATGGGTCGAGCCCAGCTCGGGCACGACGTCGCCGCGACCTCGTCCAACGCGTCGAGGACCTGCTCGACCATGCCCGGCCGCCACGGAGGTGGCCAGTGTCCGGTGCTCAGGTCCTCGAGCAGGAGGGCCGGCACGGGCTCGTCGGCCCAGCCAAGGAGACGGGGCATGAACGGGCCTGCGATGTCCCGATACGCGCGATGCTCGCTGCGCAGCCAGTCCCGGATGTATTCGACGGTGGCGACTTTCGCGAAGGCACGCGAGCCGTCATCCAGCTCGACGACCCAGCGCTCGGCCGGCGTGTACCCGCCACCCGTCACGCGGTGCCAGGCACGCGGGACGGATCCGGCGGCGTTGGCCACCGCCTCGAGCACCGGCTGCTCGGGAGTGTTGCTCACCCGCCGAGGTCGATGCCGTTGAAGGCGTTCATCGCTTCCTCGATGCCGCTGCGCAACCATCGCTCGGCGGCATCGGCCCCGACGGCGACCATCTCGGTTGCAAGGTCGCGCTCGTCGGGCCGGAACGTGGCCAGGACATGGCTCGACGCCTCGCCGGTGCGGCCGACACCGATGCGCAGCCGGCTGAACTCATCGGTCCCGAAGGACGCGATGACGTCGCGCAGCCCGTTGTGCCCCCCAGCCGAGCCGGAGCGGCGCAACCGGACCCGACCCAGCGGGAGGTCGATGTCGTCGGTCACGAGCAGCACGTCGCTGGTGACGTCGACGTCGGTGTGGCGCAGCGCGGCGCGCAGCGGGCCGCCGGAGCGGTTCATGTAGCGCATCGGCTTGACGAGCATGACGCGACCGTGCTCGGCATGCCGCACCTCGAGCACTGCCGCCCCGTCCCGCAGGCGACCCTCGCCGGTGAGCCCCCACCGATCGGCGAGCAGGTCGACCACCCGGAAGCCGACGTTGTGGCGCGTGAGCCGATAGCGCTCGCCCGGGTTGCCGAGCCCGCAGATGACCTTCATGCGCCGCCGATGCTAGCGCCCCGGTATGCTCGATCCGTGGAACGAGCGCCGAGCGCAGCCCTGGACGCGCCGCGCAGCGCCGACGTCGTCATCATCGGTGGCGGGATCATCGGCTGTGCGGCCGCCGCGATCATGGCCGACCGCGGCGCCCGTGTCGTCGTCGTCGAGGCGACCGCCATCGGCGCCGGAGCCTCGGGTCGCAATCTCGGCGCCATCCAGCATCCGTTCGATCCGGTCCTCGCAGACCTCTATCAGGAGAGCCTGTCGCGCTATCGCGCCCTGGCCGACGTGACCGATACCGACTTCGCGGTGTCCGCCCGCCCGGCCGGCCTGCTCCTGCTGAACAGGGATGCCGATGCGGCCGCCGCGCAGGCTCGGCGCATGGCGGCGGCCTTCCCCGAGCTGGCGCCGGAGCTGGTGGAGGCGGAGGAGCTCCCGCGGCTGGAGCCTGGCCTGGCGCCGGGGCCGTCGGCAGTGCGCCTGGCGACGGGCTTCCCCATCCCGCCCGCGTCAGCGACGGCCGCGTGGGCATCGGTCGCCGAGGAGCGGGGGGCGCGGCTCGTGATCGGCTCGCGCGCCTCGGTCACGACGGAGGCCGGCCGGGCGACGGGCGTTGCGCTCGAGCATGGTGGCTCGATCGCCGCGGGTGCGGTCCTGGTGGCGGCCGGACCGTGGTCGCCGGCGCTCATCGATCCAGGCGGCGCCTGGCGGCGCATCCACCCGACGTACGGCGTGACGCTCCAGCTGCGTCTGGGCGATGGCGGGCCACGCCACGTCGTCGAGGAGGACGAGGTCGACGACCTGAACCGGGCGGCCGCGGCGACTGCCCGAGCCGCCGATGCGCTCGACGACGCCGATCCGCCGTCGCTGTTCAGCATCGCCAGTGCGGCCGGGATCAGCACACTGGGCTCGACCTTCCTCGCCAACGAGCCGGACCCCGTTCACGTCCAGGCGCTCCTCCTGCGACGCGCCGCCGAGTTCCTGCCCGCGGTGGTCGAGGCCGAGATCGTGGGGCGGCGCATGTGCGCTCGGCCGCAGTCGGTGGACGGGCGCCCCTTCATCGGCCCGGTCGCCGGCGTCGACGGCCTGTTCGTGTGTGCGGGGCACGGGCCATGGGGCATCAGCACCGGTCCGGCGTCCGCCGCGATCGCCGCGCGCGCCATCCTCGACCGTACGCGGCCACGCCCCGAGCTCGAGGCGGCGCGCGCCGTCTGAACGAGCCCGCTTGTGCGAAGTGCACAGCGTCAGCTGCCATCAATGCCCGGCCGCGCCGTGGCGCGCGCCGATATCGGTCCATAGGCTTCCTGCACAACCGATCCGTTCGCGCAGGAGCCGCCGATGCCTGAGATCAACGCCGGAGACACCGCCTGGGTCCTCATGAGCGCCGCGCTGGTGATGCTCATGACGCCAGGGCTGGCGCTGTTCTACGGCGGCCTCGTGCGACGGAAGAACGTGCTGTCCACGATCATGCACAGCTTCTTCATCCTCGGCCTCGTGAGCGTCACCTGGGTGCTCTGGGGGTACACCCTGGCGTTCGGCCCGGACACCGGGCTGGGGCTCATCGGCGGGCTCGACTGGCTGGCGCTGGAAGGCGTCACCGGCGAGCCGTCATCGGTCTATGCGACCAGCGTCCCCCACCTGGCCTTCGTCGCCTTCCAGATGATGTTCGCGATCATCACGCCGGCACTGATCACCGGCGCCTTTGCCGAGCGCAAGCGGTTCAAGGCCTTCGTCCTCTTCGCCGTTGCGTGGTCAACCCTGGTCTACGCACCCATCGCCCACTGGGTCTGGTCGCCGGACGGCTGGCTCTTCGGGCTCGGCGTGCTCGACTTCGCCGGCGGCACCGTCGTCCACCTCAGCAGCGGCGTCGCCGCACTCGTCGCGGCGCTGTTCATCGGCCGTCGAACCGGCCTGGTCGAGCCGGCGACCGAGCCGCATGACGTGCCGATGACGGTCCTCGGCGCCGGGCTCCTGTGGTTCGGCTGGTTCGGCTTCAACGCCGGATCGGCGCTCGGGGCGAACGGGCTCGCCGCCACCGCCTTCGTCACCACCAACACCGCTGCCGCGATGGCCGCGATCACCTGGGTCACCATCTCGTGGATGCATCGTGGCTCACCGTCGGTCCTCGGCGCGGCGATCGGCGCCGTCGCCGGGCTGGTGGCGATCACCCCGGCGGCCGGCTACGTGACGCCTGCTGCCGCCATCCTCATGGGCCTGGGCGTTGGCGTGGTGTGCTACGCCGCCAGCCAGCTCCGTCTCCGCTCGCGGGTGGACGACGCCCTCGACGTATTCAGCGTCCACGGTGTCGGCGGGGCGTTCGGCGCGCTCGCCACCGGGGTCTTCGCGACCCTCGCCGTCAATCCGGCCGGGGCGGACGGCCTGCTCGCCGGAAACGTCGGACAGCTCGCCGCGCAGGTCGTGGGCGTCGCGGTCGTCGGCGTCTACTCCGCTGTCGCGACGGCGCTGATCCTGTTCGGGGTCAACCTCATCGTCCCCATCCGCGTCCCCGGCACGGCCGAGGAGGCCGGCCTTGACCTCGCCCAGCACGGCGAGATTGCGTACCAACCCTAGGTCAGGAGGAGTCCCATGGTCGTCGCCGCGCTCATCTGCTTCGCTGCGTTGCTCGTCGCGTGGCTCGTCGCGCCCGAGCAGGCCGGCACCTGACGTTACCGGTCGCTGCGCCGCGAATGGAAAGCTGCTCAGTGGCGGATCTTCAAGTCGCGGTATCAGCCACGATGCCGGTGTCAGCTCCCGGTCGTCACCGCGTGGCCGGCGCGGTCGAACAGCGACCCGGGCTGCCACTCGACCTCGTGATGCCGCCGATGCAGCACGCCCAGCACCTGGTGCTCCAGCGCGCGCATCCGCTCCTCCTCATCCATCTCGGCGTGGTCGTGGCCGAGGAGGTGGAGCGTGCCGTGAATGGCGAGCAGGACGAGCTCCTCGGTCACGCCCCAGTCGCCCTCGGCCGCCTGGCGGAGCGCCTGGTCGAGGTCGATGACGACGTCGCCGAGGAGGATGCCGCCCGGCGGTGAGACGCCGTCGTCATCGGACAGGTAGGACTGGCGCCCGTCGAGCGACCACTCGTGCAGCGGGAAGGAGAGGACGTCGGTCGGGCCCCGTTCGCCCATGTGATCGAAGTTCAGCCGCTCCATCTCGGCATCGCCGGCGAGCGTCAGCTCGACCTCCGCCGCGCCCTTGCCGAAGGCTGCGTGCACCGTCTCGCACACGGCTGACTCGAGGAGCGCCAGGGCGGCGTCGGCGTCGAGCGGCTCGACCGCCTGCTCCAGGCGGTCGCGCCCGATCCGGTCGTGGAAGGTGACCGAGCAGCCCATCAGGCGCCCATCGTAGTCGGGCAGGCTGCCCGGGCTCAAGCACGAAGCTCGGGCGTGCTCCTGTGCTCCTCGACGGACACGACGTTGTCGGGGTACTTGATGCGCGAGTGGTACATGCCCAGCAGCTGGCCGACGAAGGCGTCCTTGATCTGGGCGATGTTCTTCAGCGTCAGCTCCGCGTCGTCGAGCTGTCCGTCCTCCATCCGCGAGTCGACGATGCGGTCGACCATCGCGCGGATGCTGTCCTCGTCCTTCTCGTCGAGGGAGCGCACCGACGCCTCGACGCCGTCGGCCAGCATGATGATCGCCGCCTCGCGGCTCTGCGGCTTCGGCCCCGGATAGCGGTACGTCCGCTCGTTGACCAGGTCCGTGCGTCCGCCCGCCTCGCGCAGCGCCTTGCCATGGAAGTAGGTCATCACGCTCGTCCCGTGGTGCTGCGGGATGAA
>JAICRD010000176.1 GCA_025937535.1 Chloroflexota bacterium
CGGCGAGATCCTGGAGATGTTCGGCCCGGGGACCACGACCGGGATTCGCGGATGACAGCGATCAGTGAGTCGACGCGGCGCTCGGGCGAGCTCATGGAGCGCGCCGAGCGCCTCTTTCCGGGCGGTGTCAACTCGCCGGTGCGGGCCTTCAGGTCTGTCGGCGGCACGCCGCGCGTCATCGAGCGCGCCTCGGGCGCCCGGGTCTGGGACGTCGACGGCAACGAGCTGATCGACTACGTCGGTTCGTGGGGGCCGATGATCCTGGGCCACGCCCACCCTGCGGTCGTCGACGCGGTCCAGCGCGCCGCCGCGCGTGGGACGAGCTACGGCGCACCGAACCCGCACGAAGTCGAGCTCGGTGAGCTGATCGTGGGCGCCATGCCCTCCATCGAGCGGCTGCGCTTCGTGAGCTCCGGCACGGAGGCCGCCATGAGCGCGATCCGGCTTGCCCGTGCCGCGACGGGCCGCGAAACGATCGTGAAGATGGCCGGCGGCTACCACGGCCACGCCGATGCGCTCCTGGTCGAGCCGGGCTCGGGAGCGATCGGGATGCCGGCCAGCGCCGGCGTCACCATCGGTGCCGCGCGCGACACGCTCGTCGTCCCCTACAACGATCTCGACGCGGTCGACCGCATCGTGCGGGAGCACGACGTCGCCGCCGTCATCGTCGAACCGGTGGCGGCGAACATGGGCGTGGTGACACCGCTCTCCGGGTACCTCGAGGGACTTCGCGCGTCGACCGCGCGCCACGGCACGCTGCTCATCTTCGACGAGGTGATCACCGGCTTCCGCGTGGCCCGCGGCGGCGCGCAGCAGCGCTACGGCGTGACGCCGGACCTGACCGTGCTGGGCAAGATCATCGGCGGCGGCTTGCCGGTCGGCGCATACGGCGGCCGAGCCGATCTGATGAGCCTGGTCGCCCCCGCCGGGCCGGTGTACCAGGCCGGCACGCTGTCGGGCAACCCACTCGCCATGGCGGCCGGCGTGGCGACCCTGAGCCACCTCGACGACGGCCTCTATGCCAACCTCGAGATTGCCGCCACTCGTCTCGAGGATGGCCTTGTCGCCGCCGCGGACGCGGCGGGCGCATCGGTCCAGGTCAGCCGCCTTGCGAGCATGCTGACCGTCTTCGTGAACGACGGAGCGTACCCGGCGTTCTTCCACGCCATGCTCGCCGCCGGGTTTCTGCTCCCGCCCAGCCAGCACGAGGCCTGGTTCATCTCCGCCGCCCACCGCGTCGAGGACCTCGACGCCACCATCGACGCCGCGCGCGCCGCCTTCGACCGCATCCACGAGGACCGATGATCCCCACTGCACCATCTCAGACGACCACCTGGACCGGCGAAGCGCGCTTCTGCGCCGCCCTGGAGCTCGAGCAGCCCGACCGCACGCCGGTCTGGTTCATGCGCCAGGCCGGACGCTGCCTCGCCGACTACCGCGCGCTGCGCGAGCGGCATGACATCCTGACCCTGGCCAAGACGCCGGAGCTCTGCGCCCAGGTGACGCTCATGCCGGTCGAGGCCTTCGGCGTCGACGCGGCCGTCCTCTTCGCCGACATCATGCTGCCGCTGGAGCCGATGGGCGTGAGCCTCGAGATCCAGCCGGACGTCGGGCCCATCATCCACCGGCCGATTCGATCGCGTTCCGATGTCGACGCGCTGCGGCTGATCGAGCCCGAGCACGACGTCGGCTTCGTGATGGATGCCATCCGCCTCGTCCGCCGCGAGCTCGACGGGCGCCAGGCCGTCATCGGCTTCTCCGGCTCCCCGTTCACCCTCGCCTGCTACCTGGTCGAGGGCCGGCCCAGCCGTGACTACGCCATCGCCAAGGCGTTCATGTACCGCGAGCCCGACGCCTGGAACGCCCTGATGGAGAAGCTGGCGACCGTCGTGATCCGCTACCTCAACGCCCAGATCGACGCCGGAGCCCAGGCGGTCCAGCTGTTCGACTCCTGGGTCGGTGCGCTCAGCCCGTCGGACTACGCGCGCTACGTGCAGCCGCACGTCGCTCGCATCTTCAGGGCGGTGCGCGGCGCGCCGACAATTCATTTCGGGACGAACACCGCTGCCCTGCTGGAGTCGATGACGGCGGCCGGCGGAGACCTCATCGGCGTCGACCATCGCCAGTCGCTGGATCGCGCCTGGGAGCGCATCGGCTTCGACCGGGGCATCCAGGGCAACCTGGACGCCACGCGCCTGCTGGCCGGCTGGGAGGCGACCGAAGATGGTGCCCGCGACGTCCTGCGTCGGGCGGCCAGCCGGCCGGGCCACATCTTCAACCTGGGCCACGGCGTCCAGCCGGAGACGGACCCGGACCTGCTGCGCCGCCTGGTCGAGCTCGTGCACGCGGAGTCCGAGCGATGACGCTCGGCGTCCTGCTCATGACCTACGGCTCTCCGGCCGATGATCTGCACGACCTGCCCGAGTACCTCGCCGCGGTTCGGGGCGGACGCGAGGCGCCCGACGAGCTGGTGACCGAGTTCCGGCGTCGCTACCGCGTCATCGGTGGCTCACCGCTCATCCCGATCACGCTGATGCAGGCCGAGGCGGTGCAGGACCGCCTGCGCGACGAGGGTCTCGATGCCGTCGCCACGGTCGGGATGCGGTTCAGCAGCCCGACCGTGCTGGACGGGCTGACCGCCCTGGCCGATGCCGGCTGCGCAACGGTGACCGCGATCATCATGAGCCCGCAGTACTCGGGGCTGCTCATGGGCGGCTACCAGCGCGCGCTGGACGAGGCACGGGCGGCGCTCGGCGCTGGAGCGCCGGCCGTCCAGCTGGCGCCGGCGTGGTACCGCGAGCGCGGCTTCATCGACGCGGTGGCGGAGCGTATCAGGGACGGGTTGACGGCCCTCCCCGACCAGCCTCCGGTGCTGCTGACGGCGCACTCGCTTCCCCGTCGGGTCGCCGACCAGGAGCCGGCCTACCTCGATCAGCTGCGCGAGACCGCCGAGCTGATCGCCGATGCCAGCGGGCTCGACGCCGGACGCTGGCACTTCTGCTGGCAATCGGCCGGACATGAGCCGGGCGAGTGGATGAAGCCCGACTTCGCCGACCTCGTGCCGCGCCTCCGATCGGAGGGCCACGCCGCCGTGCTCGTCGCGCCGATCCAGTTCCTGGCCGACCACCTCGAGATCCTGTACGACGTCGACGTCGGTGCCCGAGCGCAGGCCGAGGAGGCCGGCATGGCGTTCGCCCGAATCGAGTCGCTCAACACGTCGCCAACGTTCATCGGCGCGTTGGCGCGGATCGCCCGCGAAACGGCAGCGGTCGGGTCGGCGTAGGCAGCCGGGTGCTACCGTGCACCGATGCAACGCGTCGAGCGCAGCGCCCGCATCGGCGCACCTCCTGAAACTGTCTTCGCCTATCTCGCCGACCTCGGCAACCTGGCGGAGTGGCAGATTGGCGTCGTCAGCGCCGAGCAGACGTCGGAGGGTGAGATCGGCGTCGGCTCCACGGCGCAGGTGGTGCGCGAGCTGATGGGCCAGCGCATCACGGCGCCACTGACCGTTACCGAGTACGACCCGCCAAACCGGCTCGGCATCGGGAGCGAGGTGTCGGGAGTCAAGGCGACCGGGGCGCTCGACCTTGCCCCCGCCGGTGACGACGCCACCGACCTGCGCTTCGCCATGGAGATTCGCGGCTCGATGCTGACCAGCTTCATGGAGCCGATGATCGCGCGGGCTGCCGAGGGCGACATCGAGGCCAGTCTGCAGCGCGTCAGGGCTCGCTTCGAACCAGGCACATGAGGGCCTTCGTCACCGGCGGTGGCGGGTTCATCGGGCGCCACCTGGTGCGCCGGCTTCGCGAGAGCGGCGTCGAGGTCCGTGGGCTGGCGCGCAGCGGTCCATCCGCCGATCGGCTGCGTGCGCTCGGCTGCGAGGTGGTCACCGGAGACATCCTCGACCTCGGGCGCCTTTCCGGCTCGATGGACGGCTGTGATATCGCCTATCACCTGGCCGGAGACTATCGCGTCGGCATCCATACGTCCGAGCGGCCGGCCATGGAGGCGGCGAACGTCACTGCCACCGAGCGGGTGCTCGATGCCGCCGCCGCAGCGGGCCTTTCGCGCATCGTTCACGTCTCCACCGTCAACGCCTTCGGCGACACGGGCTACCGGGTGATCGACGAGACGTACCAGCGGCCGCGGCCGTACCGGTACGTCAGCTTCTACGACGAGACGAAGCATCGCGCCCACCTCGTCGCACACGAACGAACCGCCAGCGGTGCGCCCGTCGTAATCGCCATGCCGGGCGGCGTGTACGGCCCCGGCGATCACTCCCAGGTGGGCGGTGTCCTCGCGCAGGCCGCGCGTGGCCGGCTGCCGGCGATCACGTTCGGCGACGCCGGCCTGAACATGGCGCACGTCGACGACATCGCCGGCGGCATCGCGCTCGTGGGTGAGAAGGGCGGCATCGGCGAGTCCTACGTGCTGGGCGGTGAGGTCACGACCCTGGCGGAGCTGGTGCGGCGCGCGGCCGCCGTCGGCGGACATCGTGCCCCCCGCCTGGCAACGCCCACCTGGCCGTTGCGCCTGGCGGCGCCGCTGGTGCGACGCATCGGTCCCGACCTCGGCGAGCTGGTCAGTGCCAGCGCGGGCGTGACGTACTGGGCGTCGGACG
>JAICRD010000218.1 GCA_025937535.1 Chloroflexota bacterium
GCAGCCAGAAGCCGGCCACCAATGACGCGCACAGCAGGCCGGCGCCCGCGAAGAGGACCGGGAGACCCGGATCGCGGCGCGACATGAAGGTCACCCAGGCGTCGAAGCCCTCGAGCTCGACGCGGACGTCGCCGACGCGGATCGATTCACCGGGCCGTAGCCGCGCCGAATCGACCGGCCCGCTGCCGCCGACGACGCTGACGCCGAGCTCGTTCGCCTCCGCATCGGTCAGCGCCAGGCCGAGCGTCACGCCCGCCGTCGGGAGCTCGGCCGTGCCCACGGGCTCGCCGTCGCGCACTGCATCCAGCGGCACGGACGCGTCGAGCAGCGTCGTGCCGGCCAGCGACGTCACACGAACGCGTGCCGTCGGCCCGTAGGTCCACGGGTGCACCAGGTAGCCATCGAAGTCGCCGGGCTCGTTGACGCGGAGCGTCGTCTCGCGGACGGGCTCCCCGCCACGCAGGAACGTGACCGCCACGTCGAGCGTCCGGGGACGATCGTCGGGTCCGAACTCGGCATCGAGCGACGCGAGCCGCACCGCCGATGAGAACCCGTCGCGCGGTGCATCGAGCAGCGCCTGGTCCCCGGGCAACAGTGAGAAGACGGTCTCGGAGCCGTAGGCTGCGCCGATGGCGGCGCCCAGGACGATCACGACGACCGCCAGGTGACTGCCGAGGCTGCCGAGCCGCGACCATCCGCGCCGCACGGCGTGGATCGCCCACGTCCCGCGCCTCTCCTCGAGTCGAGCACGATAGCCGGCCGCCGCGAGGGTGGCCAGCAGCTCGCCCGGTGCCCGATCGGGGACGCTCGTTTCGAGTGCCCCGGAGCCCCGATGCACCGCGGTCGGCCGCCGCCATTCGTGCCACGCGGCCGGGATGCGAACGGCGACGGCGGCGACGCCGCTCACCGCAAGCGTCCCGAGCAGCGCGCCGTACCAGGCGCCGTCGAGCACGGCGGCACCACCGGGCACGAGGGCCGCCACCACGTTGGCCAGCCCGACCGCCGCGAGCAGCAGCACTCCGGTGCGGCCGTCCCCCAGGGCGCGCAGCCAGCGCTCGGCTTGGCGCGCCGGGCGATCCGCGGCGGGCGTGGCGCGCGTGGCCGCCCGCGGTGTCGCCATCAGCTCGGGCGGGCGGCGCCCACCAGGTCCTCGACCAGGTCGTCGGCATCCTCGAGGCCGATCGACACGCGCACCATGCCGGGAGACAGCCCGGCGGCCGCAAGCTCCACATCGCTCAGCTGCCGGTGGCTGGAGCTGGCGGGATGGCTCACCAGCGTCTCGACGCTACCGAGGCTCGTGGCGTGCACGGCCACCCGGACGCGCTCCAGGAACCGCTCCCCGGCCCCCCGGCCGCCCTCGAGCTCGACCGCCATCATTCCGCCGGCCATGCCGTTACGCAGGACGCGCCTGGCGAGCTCGTGCTGCGGGTGGGAGGCGAGGCCCGGATAGCGGACCGCGGCGACGCCCGGTGCTCCCTCGAGCGCGGAGGCGACGGTGAGCGCGTTCGACGAGTGGCGCTCCATGCGGAGTGCCAAAGTCTTCAATCCGCGCAGTGCCAGGAAGGCCTCCCACGGCGAGCCGTTTCCGCCGGCGTTGATGAGGACGTGGCGCGCCGCATCGACGCGGTCGGTCGAACCCACGATCGCTCCGCCGATGATGTCCGAGTGGCCGCCGATGTACTTCGTGGTGGAGTGGACGACGAGGTCCGCCCCCATCTCCAGCGGATTCGCCAGCGCCGGCGACGCAAAGGTGTTGTCGACCACCACGGTGAGCCCGCGCGCGTGCGCCACCTCGGCGAGCGCCGCCACATCGGTCATGGCGGTGGTCGGGTTGCTGATCGTCTCCAGCCACAGCAGGCGCGTCTGGCGGCTGATGGCGTTCACGACGGCGCCGGGATCGGTGGTGTCGACGGTTCGGTGGCCGATGCCGGATCGCGCGAGGACCGTGCGCGCCAGGCCGATCGTTCCGCCGTAGACCGCGCGCGGGATGATCATCTCGTCGCCGCTCGCGAGGATCGAAAGCACCGCCGCGTGGATGGCCGCCATGCCCGAAGCGGTGCTGAGTGCGGCATCCGCGCCCTCCAGCTCGGCCAGCGCCGCCTCGAGCGCCTGATGGGTCGGATTGGAATAGCGCGAGTAGGAGTGGCCCGGACGCGCGAACTCGAGCAGCTCGGCGAGCTCCGCGGCGTCCGAGACGACGAAGGTGCTCGACGCATAGATCGGCACGTTGACCGGCGGCTGCGGCGCGGACGGCACGCGGCTGGCAGCCTGGATGGCTCGCGTGGAGAACCCTGGCATGGCCGCGAGTCTAGCAGCGCGTTGGCGCGTCCCCCCGAGCAGCCGGTAGCATCTGTGGTTCATGCATTCCCTCGGAGAGCACCGGCTGCGCTTCGCGCTGGCCGCGCTCGTGATCCTCGCCGTCGCTGCCGGCGGCGCACTGATGCTCACCGCCTCACCGGAGCCGGCACCAAGCCCACCTGCGACGGCGTCGCCGACGCCGTCACCGAGCCCGACGCCGAGCCCCACGCCATCGCCGACGCCGTCACCGAGCCCCACGCCATCGCCGACGCCCGAGCCGGCCGCCGTGTGCCCCCTGAACGGCATGGAGCTGAGTGATCCGGCCCTGGCCGACAGGGTGCCGATGATCGTGCAGATCGAGAACAACCCGATCGCGCGGCCGCCGTCGGGGCTGAACCTCGCGGACCTCGTCATCGAGGCGCCGGTCGAGGGCGACACCACCCGCTTCATGGGGGTCTTCATGTGCCGCGCCTCGATCGGGGCCGCCGTCGGACCGGTGCGCTCGGCGCGCTACTTCAACATCGACCTCTACCAGCAGCTGCACGGGGTGACCTTCCACTACGGTGGCGCGGGCAAGGTGCTCGCCCGGCTCGATCGCAACGAGGTGCCGCGGGTCAACGGCCTCACCGACCCCTTTGCGTTCTTCTTCCGCGCCGGCCCGTGGGCTGCACCGCACAACGTCTACCTCGACATCGACGCGGCGCGCGCCGAGCTGGAGGGCGGCGCATTGCACGATCTCGCGGCCGCCATCCGCGATCCCGGGCGCGCGCCGATGAGCTTCGATCCGGCGGCGCAGCTGCCCGACGGTCGGGCCGTGGGGAGCATCGGGCTCCAGACGGCCAGCTTCTGGCGCTTCGGTTGGGATTGGGATGCGAGCTCGGGGCAATGGCTGCGAAGCGACGCGGGCGTCGCCAACACCGATCGGCTGACGGGCGAGCGCATCGGCGTTCGAACCGTGCTCGTCCAGGTGGTGCGGCAGGACGTGCTGCCCGGCGAGCTCGATCCCGGCGGCTATCCACGACGCTAC
>JAICRD010000063.1 GCA_025937535.1 Chloroflexota bacterium
ACGGCCCGCGCACCTCGACGACGTGGGCGGAGTGGCCAGAGTCGCGGCGCACCACGTACGGGCGGGTGACGCGGCCGGTGGGACGCGCCCCGACCCAGCCGTCGCTGGGCGATCACCCCGCGGTCGTCATCGCCTTCGGCACTGCGCTCGGCCTGCTGCTCTTCATCGGCAGCTGGCTCGGGAGCGTGGCCCGGTGACGCGACACATCCAGACACACGAAGGGAGAACGAACATGACTACTCACATCGGCCACGCTGATCACGCGCCATGGTGGGTCCGGGCCTTCGGTCCGGTCGCGCGACGCCTCCTCACCGCCCGCGTGCCGCTCGGGCCCAACCGGCTGCTGACCGTCCGCGGCCGCAGCTCCGGCATGCCGCGCACCACTCCCCTGGCCGTCATCGAGGATGCCGGCAGGCGTTGGGTATGGGCGCCGTGGGGCGAGGTCAACTGGGTGCGCAACCTGCGCGCCGCCGGCGAAGCGACGATCAGGGTGGGCGGCCGCCAGGATGAGGTGCGTGCGGTGGAGCTCGACCCGGCACAGCGGGTGGCCTTCTTCCGCGACGTCCTGGGTCCCCTGGCTCGTCGGATCCCGTTCGGCGCCTCGTTCATTCGCATCGTCGACGGTGTCGACCTTGACGACCCGGTCGAGGCCGCTCGCGGCCGACCGGTCTTCGAGCTCACTCGTGATCGGTCAGTTTCGGAGAAGCCAGGCCGCCCCGATGGTCCGTAGCATCAGGCGCACGAGATCCACCACCGGACCGACCAGCAAGGAGCTGTGGGATGCCTGACACGAAGAGATCGACCAAGCGGACGGCCGACGATCATCAGTGGACCGAGGACGAGATCGCCGCCATGAAGGAGCGCTCGAAGGAGCTCAAGGCGGCCAAGGGTGGCAAGCCTGACGGGGAGAGCGATCTGCTCGCCAAGATCGCCGGGATGCCGCCACCCGACCGCGACATGGCCGAGCGCATCCACGCCATCGTCAAGGCAAACGCGCCGCAGCTCGAGCCGAAGACCTGGTACGGGATGCCCGCCTGGGCAAAGGACGGAAAGGTCGTCTGCTTCTTCAAGGCCGCGGACAAGTTCAAGTCGCGCTTCGCGACGTTCGGCTTCGAAGAGGCCGCCAACCTGGACGACGGCTCCATGTGGGCCACGTCATGGGCGTTGACGAAGCTGACGCCGGCCGATGAAGCGAAGATCGCCGAGCTCGTGAAGAAGGCGGTCAGGTGATTGGCTCGTCCGACTCCCGGCGCTCGGCCTCCGGGGCGCGAACCTCGGCCAGGTACCGCGTGAAGCCATCGTCGTTGTAGCGCCAGACCAGGACCGGGTCCGCGGAGGGAGGCGCCTCTCCGACGTCGGGAAGCGGTTCCACCTCCTTCGAACGCTGCCAGTGCGCGGCGCGCCAGGCGATCAGGGCCAGAAAGGCGACCAGGGCCGCGGTGAGCTCGAGCGGCATGACATCTCCTTGCCGACCCATTCTCGGAGCGCGGTCAATCGGCGGCGAGCGGCTCCGTCGCCGGTCCGCCGGCAGGCTCCGAGCGTGCCGGCACGGACCGGAGGGCGGCTGCGGACAGTGCGGCCGTGATGAATGCGCCGATGGCCGCGACCGCCGCCACGAGGTGAAGCGCGTCGACGAATGCGACCTGCGCCGCCATGGCGACCGCGTCACCGATGGCGGCGGGGAGCGACTCCGCGATGGCGATGGCGCCGCCGAGGGTGTCGCGCGCCGCATCGGCTGCCGCGGCGGGGACATCGGCCGGGAGCTTATCGGCGACCTCGGCGCGATACAGCGCCGTCCCGACACTGCCGAGGATGGCGATCCCGAGCGCCCCGCCCAGCTCGGCGCTCGTCTCCGACATGCCGGTCGCGGCGCCGGCCTGCTCCGGAGGCGCGCTCCCGACGATCAGCTCCGTCGCCAGGGTGATCACCGGCGCAAGGCCGATGGCCATGACGACGGAGGCGAGCGCGATCAGCAGCAGGCCGCTCTCGTCGAGCGAGACGCCGATGAGCACCGCGGTCCCGATCGCGGCAATGGCCATCCCGGTCCCCATCACGATCGACGGCCGAACGCGATGGATGACCTTCGGGGCGATGGTCGAGCCGATGACGAAGCCGATCGCCGACGGCAGCGACCACAGGGCCGCGATCAGCGGCGAGAGGCCCAGCACCAACTGCAGGTACTGGGCGATGAACAGGAAGTAGCCGACCATCACGAAGATGCCCAGGAAGTACGTGCCGAGCGACGCGCTGAAGGCTCGGATGCGGAAGAGCCGGACGTCGATGATCGGCGAGTCGAGGCGCAGCTGCTCGCGGACGAACAAGGCCCCGATCGCGAGCCCACCCACGATCGCGGCGATCGGCATGGCGCTCACGCCGTCCTGCGCGATCTGCTTCAGCCCGAACACGACGGCGAGAATGGCAAGGAGCGACATCACGGCGCTGCCGATGTGCAGCTTGCCGGCGTTCGGATCCCGGTACTCCGGCAGCGTGCGCGGCCCCAGCACCAGCAGCAGCGCCATGACCGGCACGCCGATGAGGAAGACCGATCCCCACCAGAAGAACTCGAGCAGGATGCCGCCCAGGATGGGGCCGATGGCCCCACCCGCCGAGTAGGCCGCGACCCACACGCCGATGGCCGTGGAGCGCTGCTTCGGGTCGAGGAACATCGTGAAGATGAGCGACAGCGTCGACGGCGCAACCGTCGCGCCCGCGATGCCCATGATCGCCCGGCTGGCGATGAGCATCTCGGAGCTCGTCGAGAAGGCGGCGAGGAGGCTGGCCAGGGCAAAGCCCGCGGCGCCACCCAGGAGCAGCTTCCGACGACCGATGCGATCGCCGAGCGTGCCCATCGTGATGAGCAGCCCGGCGACCAGGAAGCCGTAGATGTCGATCATCCACAGCAGCTGTGCGCTCGACGGCCGCAGCTCCTCGCTGATGCGCGGGATCGCCAGGTTGAGGACCGTCAGGTCCATGGCGTACACGAGGGCCGCGAGCGTCAGCACGCCGAGGCCGATCCATTCGCGTCGGGTCGCCCGCGGCGGCGCTGCGGTCGCGCTCGTTGTCTCAGTCACGCTCATGTAGACGATCAACCGCTGGCTTCGTCATCGGTCAGGAGCCTCGAAGCGGTGCCAGCCACTCTATCGGCCGCTTCTCACCGGACGGTGGCCTGGCGTGTCGTTTGGCCACTAGATCGGTCAGTCGGACGCACGAGGTGTCCGGCTGCGCGCCGCTCACGCGCGCGGGTGACCAATAGATTGGCCGCCTGATACCTGGACAGCCGCTCCAGTGCGATATGGGCGATAGATCGCTCGCAACGACTTGACACCACACAATATACAACCGTATGGTTGTACTAATGCAGCTCGTACCACCCGACTTCGATCGCATGTTCGGCGCGCTGGCGGACGCCACGCGGCGTGACATCGTGCGCCGCGCGATTGACAGTGAGGAGGGCGTGGCCGAGCTCGCCAGCCACTACCCCATGAGCTTCGCGGCGGTGCAGAAGCACATCGCGCTCCTCGAGCGCGCTGGGCTGGTCACGAAGCGGCGCATCGGGCGACGCAAGGTCGTCCGCACCAACCTGGCCGGCCTGATCGCGGCGCGGCGGCTGCTCGACAGGTACGAGGAGCTGTGGCGCGGTCGAGTCGACCGCATGACCCAGCTCATCACCGACACGAAGGAGACAGACCGATGACCGTCACCGCCGTCTACAAGGATCCCCAGGCGCTGACCATGACGCTCGAGGCCGAGTTCGACGCCACACCCGAGCGCGTCTGGCAGCTCTGGGCCGATCCACGCCAGCTCGAGCGCTGGTGGGGACCGCCGACCTATCCGGCCACCTTCACGAAGCACGGCCTCTCCCCCGGCACCCGCGTCGAGTACCACATGACCGGCCCGGAGGGCGACCAGCCGAAGGGCTACTGGGACATCCTCGAGGCCGATGCGCCGCATCGGCTCCTGGTGCGCGACGGCTTCGCCAACGACGACGGCACGCCGAACGAGGAGTTTCCGACCGGCGAGATGGAGGTGACGATCGAGGAGTCCGGCGACGGGCGCACCCGCATGTCGATCCTGAGCCGCTTCCCGAGCACCGAGGCGATGGAGCAGCTGCTCGCCATGGGCCAGGAGGAAGGCATGAAGCAGGCGGTCGGGCAGATCGACGCCATCCTCGCCCAGGACACCGTCAGGACGGCCTGATGAGACCGATGAGAACGGTGGATGTGCATCGTCCATACGGTGAGTAGCGAGGAAGCCGGCATGAATCCCGAATCGCAGATCGACGACTACCTGCGCAGCCTTCCGGCGTGGCAGAGCCGGCTCGCGACGCGCATTCGGGCGCTGGTGCACGAGGCCGATCCGAACATCACCGAAGCCTGGAAATGGGGCACGCCCGTGTTCGCCGATGGAGGCAACGTCGTCGCGATCGGCGCCTTCGCGGATCACATCAAGGTGAACTTCTTCAAGGGTGCGACGCTCAGGGATCCGGCCGGACTCTTCAACGCCGGCCTGGAGGCGAAAGCGACCCGCGCGATCGATCTCGCCGAAGGCGACCAACTGGATGAAGCGGCCTTCGGCGCACTCGTCGCGGAAGCAGTCGCGGCAAATCGCACGTAGCGCAACGAACAGCAGGAGCGACGACATGACCATGACCGAATCGACGACGCGGACCATTCAGGCGCCGGGCGCGACGCTCACCTACGACGTCCGCCCCGGCAGCTCGACCGACGAGCCGCCCCTGTTCCTCATCGGCTCGCCAATGGGCGCGTCCGGCTTCACCAGCCTGTCGAGCCACTTCCCGGACCGGACGGTCGTGACCTACGACCCGCGCGGAGCCGAGCGCAGCACGAAGGACGATCCGGCGACGCCGTCGAATCCCGAGCAGCACGCCGATGACCTCCATCGGATCATCCAGGAGGTCGGCGGGCTCGTCGATCTGTTCGCCAGCAGCGGTGGTGCGGTCAACGCGCTGGCGCTGGTCACCGCCCATCCGGAAGACGTTCGGATCCTCGTCGCGCACGAACCGCCGATCGCCACCATCCTGCCCGACGCCGAGAATGCCAAGGCGGCCGTGCGAGCCATCAGCAACTCGTACCAACGCGGTGGGTTTGGCGCCGGGATGGCGCACTTCATGGCCATCACCAGCCACCGCGGACCGTTCCCGGATGACATCGCCAGCCAGCCGGCGCCCGATCCATCGGCCTTCGGCATGCCGGCCGATGACGACGGCACGCGGACGGATGTAATGCTCGCGCAGAACATCGTCGGCACCACGCATTACGAGCCGGACTTCGATGTGCTGCGCAGCGTCTCGACGCGAATCGTGTGTGCCGCAGGCACCGAGTCCCAGGGCGAGATGGCAAATCGCGGCGCCTATGCCGTGGCCGAGCGTCTGGGTACGGAGCCGGTCGTCTTCCCGAGCCACCACGGTGGCTTCCTCGGCGGCGAGTACGGCTGGGGCGGCGAGCCCGATGCGTTCGCGGCGAAGTTGCGCGAGGTCCTGGCGAGCGCAGTCCGATGAAGCTGACCTCCACCATGTTCCTCTCGGTCGACGGGGTCTACCAGGGCCCCGGCGGTCCAACCGAGGACACGAGCGGCGGCTTCGAACGCGGCGGCTGGTTGGTCCCTCATTTCGACGAGGCCACCGGCGCCTTCATGAACGACGTGTTCGGCCGCGTCGACGCCTTTCTGCTCGGACGGCGCACGTACGACATCTTCGCCGCGTACTGGCCGACCGCCGCGGATCCGGGCGACCCGACCGCCAACAAGCTGAACGCCCTACCGAAGTACGTCGCCTCCACGACGCTGAGGGACCCGACGTGGGAGCACACGACCGTATTGGGTGGGGACGTCGTCGATGCTGTGCGCGAGCTCAAAGGGCGACCGGGCAACGAGCTCCAGGTGCATGGCAGCGGCATGCTCGTCCGCTACCTGCTCGAGAACAACCTGCTGGACGAGCTCAACCTGCTCGTCTTCCCGGTCATCGTCGGCGCCGGACGCAAGCTCTTCCTGGAAAGCGCTCTATCGACGGGCCTCGTGCTCGAGTCGTCGCGGACGACGCCATCGGGCGTGCTGATCGCCACGTACCGGACCGCGGGCCGACCCGAGTTCGGCGAGATCCCGGGCGCCTGACTCGTCATGGGCAAACTGATCTACCTGTTCAACGTGTCGATCGACGGCTTCATCGCGACGACCGACCGAAGCCTGGAATGGACCCAGGTCGACGATGAGCTCCACGCCTGGTTCAACGAGCACGCGCGCAGCGTGGAGGCATCGCTCTACGGCCGGCGGCTGTGGGAGGTCATGTCGGCGTACTGGCCGACCGGGGAGAGCGACCCGGAGGCGACCGAGGTGATGCGCGAGTTCGCCCGAATCTGGAATCGGACACCGAAGATCGTCTTCTCGAGGACCTTAAAGACGGTCGCCCACGGCGCACGCCTCGTAGGCGGTGACGTCGCTACCGTCCTGGCGGACGTCCGGCGCGAATTCGCCGGCGACCTCGAGGTCGGCGGTGCTGACCTCGCCGGCCAGTTCGTGCGCCGCGGCCTCGTCGATGAGTACCGCCTCGTCATCCATCCGGTCGTGCTCGGTACGGGCATACCGTTCTGGCCGGAGCTGGATGCCCCGCTGCGCCTGCGCCAGATCGACGAGCATCGCTTCTCGTCCGGCACGGAGCTCAGATCGTTCGTTCCCGCCTGAAAGGTAGTTCGGGCAGTCCCCTTACCACTCCCCCGCCCAGACGCCCACCGGCTCGAACCGGAGCGGGACGTCGATGAGGATGAGCTCCGCGGCCAGGTCCGTCGCAAGCTCGAGCTCGGCCTCGCCCAGGACCTTGGCGGCGTCGCCCGTTCGGAGCGAGTCGCCGTTCAGAGACAACCTGCCATCGATCACGTACAGGTAGCCACCACGACCGGGCTCGAAGGAGTGCTCCAGCCGGCCGGCATCGGTCAGGTGGGCGACCAGGGCGAACGCATCCTGGGCGAGGTCGAGGCCGTCGGTGCCGGCCGGTCCCATGATCTGCAGCCAGCGATCGGTCCGATCCTCCAGGGTGTATTGCCGCTGCTGGACGGTGGTCTGGAGTCCCCGGGTGCTCGGCAGGATCCAGAACTGGATGAAGCGCATCGGCTCCTCGGTGGAGCCGTTCTTCTCCGAATGCAGGTCGCCATCGTGGCTGAAGGTCATGACCTGCGCGGCGCCGCCCTCGAGACGTCCGTTGTTGCCGAGGGAGTCCGCGTGGAGGAAGTGCCCTGACACCACGTACGTGTTGGACTCGATGTCCTGGTGCGGGTGGAGCGGCCATTCGGCACCGGCCACGATCCGATCGTCGTTGAAGACCCGCAGCGCCCCGACGCCGTCGTTGTCAGGATCGCGGTACCGGTCGAAGCTGAAGTGCCAGCGAGCGTCGAACCAGCCGCCCTGCTCGTGCCAGATGGTGTCCGCCTCGCGGACGATGACGTTATGAGAGACGGCCATGGCCAGCGTCCGTGCACATTCGCGGCCAGCGGGGCTTGCTCATCGCTGTCCTCGGCTCTGGCGCTCCCGCCCTGCGACCAACCGGTCATGGGCAGCGCCGATCAGGGGCATGAGCTCCTCACGAACGGTGGCGTGGCTGGGGTTGAGGATCGAGATCCATCGCTGCTTGGCGTAGACGGGGTGTGGGAGGAATCGGTCGAAGGCGGCGTAGTCCGGATCCGCGGCTGAGCCGACCAGGCGCGCGAACGCCTCCTTGTCCACACCGACGTTGACCCGATAGACGCCGCTGCGCTCCGTCAGCCGCGATACGGCACCCTCATCGAAGTCGTCCTGCCAGACGATGGTGGCGAAGTTGGGCCAGTGCTTCTCGTCCAGCGAGAAGAAGATGGCGCCCTCGATCTCCGCCGTCACCGCGTCCGGCCAGCGCTCGCGAATGAGGCCGATCATCTCGTCCTGCGTTGGGCCGTCGGTGAGTGTCTCAGTGCTCATGCGTCGAGCGTACGAGATGCATGTCAAGTGGCGGCAGGGCCGCGGATTTCCTGCCGCGGGATGTCATCTACCCCGCGCATCATCTCTCCATGCATGTGATCGACTGGCTGCTTGATTCCGATCCCGCCATCCGCTGGCAGGTGCTGCGCGACCTGGCCGATGCGCCGGCAGCGGAGGTCGCCGCCGAACGATCGAGGATCGCCCGCGAGGGCTGGGGTGCGCAGATCCTTGCCGCGCAGAACGCCGATGGCCAGTGGGGCGGCGGGACGTTCTTCCCGAGGTGGATCGGCACATCTGACACGCTCCACCTGCTGTACCTGTTCGGCATCGATCCTGACGACCCGGCGATGCAGCGCGCCATTGCGCCCGTTCACGAGGCGGCGCGTTGGGACTATGACCCCAACCTGCGCTTCTGGGAGGGTGAGGTCGAGCCGTGCATCAACGGGCGCACGGTCGCAATCGGCGCCTACTTCGGACAGGACGTGAAGGGCATCGTCGACCGGCTGCTGACGGAGCAGATGGCCGACGGCGGCTGGAACTGCGAGCAGGAGAACGGCTCGACCCGCGGGTCGTTCGACTCGACGCTCAACGTGCTCGAGGGCCTGCTCGAGTACGAGCGGTCGACCGGCGCGAACGGTGACGTCACGGCGGCGCGACGCGGTGGGGAGGAATACCTCCTGGAGCGCAAGCTCCTCCATCGGCTGTCCGATGGCGAGATCCCGCAGAAGCGCTGGCTCTACGCCGGATTCCCGGAGGCCTGGTTCTACACGGTGCCGCGCGTGCTCGACCATTTCCGACGGGCTCGTTCGGAGCCGGATCCGCGCATGGACGAGGCACTCGACATCGTCGAGTCGAAGCGCGATGCAGACGGCAGATGGCCGCTGGACCACGCGTACCACGACGCCTCGCACGTCGATTTCGGCGAAGCCGAGGGCGGCCCGAGCCGATGGAACACGCTGCGCGCGCTGCGCATCCTTCGCTGGGCCGGCCGGTGGGAGCCCGCCGCGAGCACGACCAGCGCATCGGCATGACGGACGCCATCAGGGTCATTCCGGCCAACGAGGCGCCATGGGAGGACATCGCCGCCGTGTTCGGCACGCGCGGATCCTCATCGGCGTGCTTCTGCCAGCGCTACAAGCTGCACCCGGGCGAGGCGTTCTCCAAGTTCCCCGCGGAGGAGCGTGCTTTGCGCCTCCGCGAGCAGACGAACGCCGGCGAGCCCATCGCCGAATCGACGAGCGGCCTGGTCGCGTACATGGGCGATGAGCCGGTGGGATGGTGCGCTGTCGAGCCACGGCCGGCGTACTTCGGCCTGCTGCGCGTGTACCGGACGCCGTGGGAGGGACGCGCCGAAAACAAGGCCGACGCGTCGGTGTGGTCGGTGACCTGCGTGCTCGTGCGGGCCGGCTTTCGCAAGCGGGGCGTCGCCTATGCGCTGGCGCGCGCCGCGGTCGAACACGCCCACTCGCGCGGTGCGCGAGCCCTCGAGGCCTATCCAATGCGCACCGATGCCGGCGAGATCACGTGGGACGAGATCCACGTCGGCGCCGAGAGCATCTTCGCCGCTGCGGGCATGGCGGAGGTCACCCGACCGGGGAAGCGCCGCGCCGTGATGCGCGTCGACTTCTGAGGCATCGGTCTTGCGCGTCAACGCCATCCACACCGACATGAGGAACCCATCACCGATGAAGTCCACTCCGATCATCCTCGTCCCCGGCTTCTGGCTGGGCGCCTGGGCCTGGGATGAAGTCGCCTCGTTCCTGCGCGCGGACGGCCACGACGTGACCGCCATTACCCTCCCCGGCCTCGAATCGGCCGATGCCGACCGATCGTCGGTTTCGTTCGAGGACCACGTCAACGCCATCGTCGAAGCGGTCACGGCGGCGCCCGAGCCGGTCGTGCTCGCGGTTCATTCAGCGACCGGCTTCTCGGGTTACGCGGCCAGCGACCGGGTGCCCGAGAGGATCGCCGCGATCGTCTACGTCGACACCGCGCCCGGCATCCCGCCGCTGGATCCCGACTTTTCAGACGACGAAAA